>NZ_JBLBVM010000042.1:0-115185 GCF_047250385.1 Glaciecola sp. MF2-115 | reverse complement strand
GACTGAAACGCTCAAAGACTTCATTCTGCCTGAGCCTGACCGGCCGGATTATCCTAGAGCCGTAAAGATAAAGCCAACAAGATTCCCATTAAAGAAAGCCGAACATCTAAGGAAAAAACCTTAACCGAACAGCATTACGCGCAGGCGGGGACCTCCATCAGCACACCCAAAGTTATCAATTTAATACAACAATCGTCATCCCCGCGCAGGCGGGGACCTCAATCAGCAAAAAGGGTTTACGTGCTGTAAGGAAGGCTAAAACCAGCGGAGAGGCCGCCGCTTGAGTGGTTGGTGAAGAGCATCTTGCCGCCGTGGCTTTCGACTATGCGCTTAGTAATAGCCAAACCAAGGCCTGAACCAACTGAGCCGCGGGCTTTGTCACCCTGCGCGAATGGAGCAAATAACATTGGAATGTCGGCTTCTGGAATGCCTTTGCCATAATCACGCACATTACAGATCAACACCTTTGCTTTGTGATCAACATTGGTAATAATGGAAATTCTCTCGCTGCCATAACGAAATGCATTTTCAATTAGATTATCGAGAACCCGCTTGATTCCCACAACCCTTAATTTGGCATTCGGTAACTGTGCTAGCTGAAGTTCTATACTGTGATCTGGTTCAAGAATTCGCCCTTCAACTAGTTCTTTTATGACTCGATTGAGGTCGACGTTCTCCGTAGCTTCTTGTCTGTCTTGACGCGCATAGTCAATAAACTGATCGATGATGGCGTTCATGTCTTCTATATCATGCTCAATGCCGTCTTTTACCCACGCTTGGTCTTCAGGCAGCATTTCACTGGCAAGGCGAATGCGCGTTAAAGGAGTGCGTAAATCGTGAGAAATACCAGCAGTCATAAGTACGCGATCACTTTCTAGTTGATGAATACCTTGCGACATTTTATTAAATGCATTGGTTACAGCGACCATTTCACTACTTCCTTCCAGTGGCAAGGGGTCTGGGAACTGCCCTTTACCCACTTTTCGAGCGGCACGCTGCAATGCTTGCAAAGGTCGGTTTAATCGCCGAACGAACAACCAACCTCCAGCAACACTTAATATACTAATAACAATAAGGTAAATAGTGAGTGGCGAGAAATCGCTTTCTTCAATGCCTTGCATCGGTATAGAAATCCAAATATTTGGATCTTGTGGTGGCCTGATCCACATGAGGTAATTAACACCGCCGGTGGTTCTAACGTCTGTTTCTCCACCCAGTTTTTTAGAGATCTGCTTGGACATAAAGCTATAATATGTCGCGTCGCGCAAGCCTGCATGCATCGCCGATTCCGGAGTATGAAAGCGGGTGCCGGTAGATTCCATAAACTCATCGCGCAATGGGTTGTCGGGCGAGTTTAGACCTTGCAAGAATATTTGCTCAACTTGAGTGGCAACCAAGGTATTAATTTGTTGATAGCTGGGGCGTATAAAGTAGTTAATAACGGACAAATAAGTCACGATTTGGTTGATCAGGAGTAAACCTGCGATCAACACGACTGTTTGTCCGAATGTACTTTTAGGGAGAAAACGCACGCGAATTAAACGTCTATTTCACCGTCTGGCACAAATACATAACCCAAGCCCCAAACAGTTTGAATGTATCGCGGACTAGCGGGATCCACTTCAAGCATTCTGCGTAATCGAGAAACCTGAACATCGATGCTTCTTTCCAATGCACTATAATCTCTGCCGCGCGCTAGGTTCATCAGCTTATCGCGTGAAAGTGGTTCACGTGCATGTGTGACCAAAGATTTTAGTACTGCAAACTCGCCGCTAGTTAGGGTTAGAGGCTTACCGTTATCAGACATTTCACGAGTAGCCAAATTCAATTTGTAACTACCGAAACTGACAATTTGCTCTGACTGTGATGGTGCGCCAGGAGCCTCGGTTGTTTTTCGGCGTAAAACGGCTTTTGCTCGTGCCAGTAATTCTCTGGGGTTAAATGGTTTTGGTAAGTAGTCGTCGGCGCCCATTTCGAGTCCAATAATTCGATCTACTTCATCACCTTTAGCCGTTAACATGATAATAGGGATTTGATTTTCTTGTTGGCGCAATCGACGGCAAATTGATAAACCATCCTCATCAGGCAACATCAGATCAAGTACCATTAGATGAAAGTTTTCCCTTTCTAAAAGCCTATCCATTTGCTCACTGTTTGCTGCGCTGCGAACTTGATAGCCTTGTTCTACTAAATATCGCTCTAATAAGGCGCGCAAACGCATATCATCATCGACAACTAGAATTTTAGAGGTTTCCTGACCCATCAATCTCATCCAACATTAGTATTTATATCTCACACTATAAGACATCATTGGCAAACTCGAAAGAGGGGATGTGTTGATGATTGTTACAAATGATGTCTAGTGCTTAAATTTAGGGGGATTTTGAAGGGAAAACTGGGAAATACTTGAATTTTAGGCAAAAAAAACCGCCGATAAACGGCGGTACAACTAATCCACGCAATCAACGAATTAGCTGTTTTTCTTCACTACCCTATTAAGATAGCATTTTGCTGTGTTTATACAATAGCAAAACGCAAAAAAAGGTTAAAATATATACTAACTTATTGTACGAAAAAGCAATTTAATTTTTACGTTATTTATTGTCGGCTAACCAGTCCATCTGATAGCCAGCTCGCCGTTTTTTATCTAACAGCTCTTCGATCAGTGGGGTTAAAATTAACTCCATCGCAAGCCCCATTTTTCCACCCGGCACAACGATAGTATTTACGCGGGACATAAAGGCACCATCAATCATCTTTAACAAATAGGGGTAGTCGACACTTTTCATTTCACGGCGGAAACGAACCACAACAAAACTTTCATCTTGCGTAGGAATTTCACGCGCGCTAAAGGGGTTAGAGGTATCAACGGTAGGTACGCGTTGGAAGTTAACGTGGGTACGCGAGAATTGCGGCGTAATATATTGAAAATAATCATCGAGACTGCGCACGATACTGCTCATCACAGCATCACGAGAATGTCCTCTGTCAGTGGTATCTCTTACGATCTTCTGGATCCACTCTAAGTTTACGATGGGCACCATACCAACGAGCAAGTCGACGTGAGAGGCAACATCGACTGTGTCTGTTTCTACACCGCCATGCAAGCCTTCGTAGAACAGTAAGTCTGTATTCTCTGGTAAATCTTGCCAAGGCGTGAAAGTACCTGGCATCTGATTGAAAGGGACCGCTTCATCGAAAGTGTGTAAGTACTGTCTGTGTTGTCCTTTGCCTGTTTCACCGTATTCGACAAATAATTTTGAGAGCAGCTCAAAGTCATTGGCATGAGGGCCAAAATAACTGATGTGACGCCCTTGCTCCTGCGCTTTGCGGATTTCTACTTCCATTTCTGGGCGAGTAAAGCGATGAAAGCTGTCGCCACCAACGGACGCCGAATTTACCTTCAGGTTACGGAATATATGCCTTATGGCATTCGTCGTGGTAGTTGTTCCAGCACCGGATGAACCGGTTATTGCAATAATCGGATGTTTTACAGACATAGGCTTCTAGGGTAATTGAATTACCCTAGTTATAAGCAACCCAGCACAGGTGGTCAAGGTGTTTTTCAGTTCTTGTTGTTTTCACGGGCTATTGCACGGTAAGCAATATCGGTTCTGAACATCACACCTTGCCAATCAATCGCATCCACCAAGGAGTAGGCATTTTGCTGCGCTTCTGTCACGGTTTGACCCAAACCAGTTGCACATAATACGCGACCGCCGTTAGTGACTATTTTGTCCCCATCAATTTTCGTTCCTGCATGAAATACTTTGCCAGGCAATAAAGCAGCATCGCTAAGTCCATGAATCTCATCACCTTTGGGATAAGCGCCAGGGTAACCTTCAGCGGCCAATACCACCCCTACAGCAGCTCGGTCATCAAATTCGATTTGCGCAGTGTCCAACTCTTGCTTGCAGGCTAGCAGACATAAGGCGACAAGATCGGATTGCAAGCGCATCATGATGGGTTGTGTTTCCGGATCGCCAAAGCGGCAATTGTACTCAATCACTTTCGGTGTGCCATCGGCATCAATCATCAAGCCTGCATATAGAAAGCCTGAATACGGATGACCTTCCTCTGCCATGCCTGAAACGGTTGGCTCGATGACTTCTTTCATCACTCGCTCAAATATTTCAGGTGTGACTACTGGCGCAGGAGAATAAGCTCCCATACCACCGGTATTTGGGCCTTGATCTTTGTCGTATGCACGCTTGTGATCTTGGCTCGTTGCGAAGGGAAGGATATTCTTGCCATCGACCATAACGATAAAGCTCGCTTCTTCGCCATCTAGGAACTCTTCTATTACGACGCGACTGCCAGCTTCGCCAAATACGTTACTCGCTAGCATGTCCTTTATGGCATCTTCAGCTTGTCTCAGTGTCATTGCAACGATAACGCCTTTCCCTGCAGCTAAGCCATCGGCTTTCACTACAATCGGAGCACCTTTTTCTCGAACATAGGCGAGGGCAGGCTCTATTTCAGTAAAGTTTGCATAATCAGCGGTGGGAATTTTATGACGAGCTAGAAAGTCTTTTGTGAATGCTTTTGAGCCCTCGAGTTGAGCTGCCCCTTCAGTTGGACCAAATATAGCTAAATTGTTTTCTTGAAATAAATTTACAATACCAGCAACTAGGGGCGCTTCTGGCCCAACAATGGTAAGACCAATTTTTTCTGATAAAGCAAACGCTAGTAAAGCTTGATTGTCTTCAGCGCTAATTGCCACGTTAGTTAGCTTTGGCTCAAGCGCTGTTCCAGCATTACCGGGCGCAACAAATACTTCAGTAACTAATGTTGATTCTGCTGCTTTGTATGCTAATGCATGCTCTCTACCGCCACCACCAATTACTAATACTTTCATTTGCACTCTCTATTTCTTAAATTTTTAACAAGGGTTTCTGATCTACTAACTCGCTCACTCATTCACTCATGTCGCACGGATCACATA
The DNA here is from genome assembly GCF_047250385.1 of Glaciecola sp. MF2-115. Classification (NCBI taxonomy): domain Bacteria; kingdom Pseudomonadati; phylum Pseudomonadota; class Gammaproteobacteria; order Alteromonadales; family Alteromonadaceae; genus Glaciecola; species Glaciecola sp. MF2-115. The sequence goes on along the minus strand of NZ_JBLBVM010000042.1, from coordinate 110,240 downwards.
TTAATGTTTAAAGTGTCTCATACCAGTAAATACCATCGCGATGCCGTGTTCATTTGCGGCTTCAATCACTTCGTTATCACGCATTGACCCACCCGGCTGAATAACGGCTTTGATTCCTGCTGCTGCAGCTGCATCGATACCATCACGGAAAGGGAAAAATGCATCAGAAGCCATGACACAACCTTCAACTTCTAATCCTTCGTCGGCAGCTTTTATGCCAGCCACTTTCGCTGAATAGACGCGACTCATTTGGCCGGCGCCAACGCCAATCGTTTTGCCATCACGACAATAAACAATGGCATTCGATTTTACATATTTAGCGACTTTCCAAGTAAATAGTAAGTCGTCTAGCTGCTTATCAGTTGGCTTAACTTCGCTAACAACTTCGAGATCTTCTTTTTCTACCATGCCGAAATCCCTTTCTTGCACTAACATGCCACCGTTTACGCGTTTGAAATCGTAACCATCGGTAAGTTGACCTTGCCAGTCACCACAAGCAAGCAAGCGTACATTTTTCTTTGTTGCAATAACCTTTTGTGCTTCTTCACTAACCGAGGGGGCAATAATGACTTCAACGAATTGACGGTCGATAATCGCTTGCGCAGTTTTAGCATCAAGCTCACGGTTGAAGGCAATAATACCGCCGAAGGCTGATGTCGGGTCAGTTTTATAAGCGTTATCATAAGCAAGGAAAATATCATCCGAAATTGATACGCCACATGGGTTTGAATGTTTGACGATTACGCATGCCGGCTCTTCAAACTCTTTCACACACTCAAGCGCAGAATCGGTGTCAGCAATGTTGTTGAATGACAATTCTTTACCTTGTAATTGCACAGCTGTTGCTACTGAGGCTTCTTGAATATCATTCTCAACATAAAATGCGGCTTCCTGGTGGCTGTTCTCACCATAGCGTAGATCTTGTTTCTTGGTCATTTGTACATTGAAAGTGCGTGGGAACTCGCTGTGATTATGATCACATTCATCTGCACATGATTGGCTAACGGATTCTATTTTTGCACCAAAGTAATTAGCAATCATGCCATCGTATTCAGCAGTATGTTCAAAGGCTTTTATTGCTAGATCGAAACGTGTGGCGAAAGTCACGCTGCCACTGTTGTCTTGCATTTCTTGTAGCACCTTCGAGTAATCATTTGCGTTAACCACAATCGTAACATCGTTATGATTTTTAGCTGCGGCACGCACCATCGTTGGCCCACCAATATCAATATTTTCAACCGCATCCTCAAGACTACAGTCCGGATTTGCAACCGTGGCTGCAAACGGATAAAGATTGACAACGACTAAATCGATTGGCGCAATGTTTTGCTCTTGCATCACTAATTGGTCTAAGTCGCGACGACCCAAAATGCCACCGTGAATTTTCGGGTGTAATGTTTTTACTCGACCATCCATAATCTCTTGTTGCCCAGTATGCTCCGACACGTCTATCACTGGTATTGAGTTTTCTCTTAACAACTTAGCAGTGCCGCCAGTTGATAGTAGCTCTACATCTTGCTTAGCAAGAGCGGATGCAAACTCGACAATTCCGGTTTTGTCAGAAACGCTTAATAAGGCTCGTTGGATAGGTTTAGCTTTTTGCATTGTGTTCTCTACGGTTATTGGGTTCGACAATTATTGAAAACAAAAATAGCTCACACTACTTAAGCAGACATTAACTTGATGCTAACAAATTGAAGGGGTTTAACAGTCTTTGGATGGGCGCGGATTATACTAAGTTTTGCTGTTTTTAGCACCAAAAATATTGCTTGAATGAAACAAAAGCTAACAATGTTGTTGAATTTGATACTTTCGCACGCATTGGGCTTTGCTATACTCGCCTCGTCGCAATAGTTTAATGGGTTTGATTGCTAGCAGTAGCTCAATTATTTTCAGTAGTTAAAAAATAGAAAAGGACAATTTCATGACAATGAAAAATGCTGTTTTAGTCTCGATAGTAGCACTCTCATTATCTAATCTCAGTGGCTGTGCAAATATGAATCAGGCTGAATGCGAAACGGCAAACTGGCGGGCTATAGGCTATGAAGACGGCGTTTCTGGTGCTCGTGATGCAAAGTTTTCACAACATCGTAAAGAGTGTTCAGCACACGGTGTAACGGCAAATATAAATGAGTACTTAGAAGGGCATGTAGAAGGTTCTAAAAAGTACTGTACGCAAACCAACGGTTTCTTTCTTGGCATGAAAGGGCAAAGCTACAATCGAAATTGTCCTGAAGATCTCGCGCCAGCATTCCTATATGGCTTATCAGATGGTAAGCAAATTTATTCAGCGCAGCTTGCGATGAATTCGGCAGATGATGATTTGCAACGCTTATATGCACGAATTGAAAACTTCGAAGAACTGATTGTAGATAAAAACAATTTAATGATAGCTGACGGTTTGGTTCGAGCGGAAAGACTGGAAATTCGCCAACAGATAGAATCCTTGGAAATAAACATGCTAGAACTCATCGAGCAAATTCCACAATACCAAGAAGAGCAAAGTCGGGCTATTGAACAATACGAGCATGTTAAGGCTTCATTCGCTAACTACTTCTGAACTAATACCACTTTTCTACCGGCATAAAAAACCCGATGTATCGTTAAACACATCGGGTTTTTTAAAACTAGTACTTTGAAAGACTTTAAGCGTTAAAAGGAAGACCTAACACTAGGAAAACAGTATTCAAAGTCTACTAGATTAGTTCATACCATATTGCTTAAGTTTTTTACGCAGAGTACCACGGTTAATACCCATCAAGTTGGCTGCTCTTGTTTGGTTACCGCGTGTGTATGTCATTACTTCTTCTAATAACGGAGCTTCAATTTCAGCTAAAACTAAGTCATACAAGTTATCAATGTCTTGATTATCTAATTCTTTTAAATATTTATTAACCGCTTGCTTTACAGATGCTCTTAGAGGCTTTTGAGTTTGCGCTTGGGTTGGTGTTGTTACTGTCGTTGTAAATGGTGACGTTAGGTTTTGATCGAACATAATACTTTTACTGCTCTTTTTAAAATGAAATACTTAAGCTGCAGGCGTGATGGAAATTTCTTCACGCTCAGACAACGATGAAAAATAAGCATTTAAAGCGTCGATTTGGCTTTCACCATCCTCGATAGCGTTAAATACTCGACGAAAGGTTCTATCAGAATCATACTTTTCAACGTACCAACCAACATGTTTTCTAGCGATTCGTACTCCCATAGTATCGCCATAAAATTGCTGAACATTCTGGATGTGCTTCGTAAGCACGTCCAACTTTTCAGCGATTGGTGGTTCTGATAAGTACTCCCCAGTTTTCATGAAATAATCGATTTGACGAAAAATCCAAGGGTTGCCTTGGGCTCCTCTGCCAATCATTATTCCATCAGCACCAGTGAAACTAAGAACTGCTTTCGCGTCATCTACGGTTACAATATCTCCGTTGGCGATGACAGGAATACTAATAGTTTCTTTGATCTTCCGGATCGTATCGTATTCCGCATTCCCTTTGTACATACAGGCACGTGTTCTACCATGCACTGCTAATGATTGAATCCCGTTTGCCTCAGCAATTTGGGCAATCTGAACACCATTAATGTTATCGGTGTCCCATCCTGTACGGATTTTTAATGTAACCGGCACTTGCACTGCTTCGACAACTGCTTTCACAATTGACTCAACCAAATCAGGTTGTTGAAGCAAGGCTGAGCCCGCTAACTTTTTGTTCACTTTCTTGGCAGGGCAGCCCATGTTGATATCAATGATTTGTGCGCCATTCTCAACATTAAACTGTGCTGCTTGAGCCATTAACAGTGGCTCCGATCCAGCGATTTGTACCGAGCGTATGCCCGATTCACCTTGATGGTTCATTCTTAACTGTGATTTAGCTGTGTTCCATACTCTAGGATTACTAGAAAGCATCTCGGATACTACTAAACCTGCACCCATCTGTTTACACAACTGCCTAAAAGGTCTGTCGGTTACTCCTGCCATTGGAGCAAGCATTAGATTGTTGTCTAATGTGTAGGGACCAATTTTCACTGTAACTCCTTTATCCTTAAGAAATGTTTACTTAAGACGACGACTACTCAGAAATAATTAAAGTGTAACTGGTCAGATGTGGCTTAATCTGAGCGGTATATTACTTATTTTTTGTACAAATAAAAAGCATAAATTTCGTTCGTATTGTTTAAAAAATGAACGCAAAAAAAATATTATGATTTAGGTCAATTAGTTATCTTATAATTTAAGAACGAAAAAAAATTATCTACGAAACCTCAGTACCCGCCAGAACTTAAACGCCTAAGGTGTTTAATTATACTTATGTCTAACTTTTTTTCGTAGCTGATAGCCTCACCCATTCTCCTTCAACTTCAACTGCTTGAAAAATAAACTGCTCCTTATAATGAGACATCACTTCATCAGCTTGCTCGACTAAAATCCCCGACATAATAAGTTGTCCATTTTTTGTACAGTAATTGGATATTACTTCACTGAGCTCTTTTAAAGGTGCTGCCAAAATATTCGCCATAACAATATCAGCTTGTAAATCGGGTTGGTCAGCAGGTAAGAATACTGACAGTCGGTTTTCTACTTTGTTTCGTGAGGCGTTGTCCATGGTGGCTTGCAATGCTTGTGGATCAATATCGATGCCGATCACTTTTGCGGCATCTAATTTGAGCGCTGCTATTGCCAAAATGCCGGAACCACAACCAAAGTCGACAACGGTTTTATTTTCTACATCAGCCTTATCTAACCATTGCAAACAAAGTGAGGTAGTAGGGTGTGTGCCCGTTCCAAATGCTAAGCCAGGATCGAGTAAAATATTGACGGCATTAGGATCTGGTGCTTCTAACCAGCTAGGACAAATCCATAAGCGCTCACCAAATTGCATTGGGTGAAAGTTCTCCATCCATTCCCGTTCCCAATCTTTATCTTCTAGTTGGTCGACAACATGAACAAAGTCTTTCCCAAGTGCTTTGGCTTTTTCTAGGCGCTTTATTACAAAGCTTAAATCGTCACTGGCATCAAACAGTCCTACTACCTGTGTGTCAGGCCACAACAATACTTCACCTGGCTTCGGCTCATACATTGGCGTGTCTTTAGCATCAACAAAGGTGACTGCTAAGGCCTTATTAGCGCTTAACATATCGCCCACGGCTTCAGCATGCTCTGCTTTCACGTTAATTTTTAGTTGTTGCCAAGCCATTAATCACCCTTAATACATTACTCAAAAATCTGTCTTTACTGGCCTTGTTTTACGAATTCTCGCATATCATTTGCCAGCTGCTTCAGCGAAGGGTGGTGAATATACATCATATGACCCGATTCGTAATACTTCATTGTGAGTTTTTCTTTAATAATTCCATGGTGATTCATTGAATGCTCTGTTGCAAAGAATGGTGTCGCTAGGTCGTAGTAGCCATTTGCAACAAAAATTCTAAAGTCTCTATTTTGATGTTGTGCTTTAGCAAGATATGGAGTGACGTTTAAAAATCCTTGTTGTCTTGCAGTTCCTCCATAAAGCCAATTCCAGTTGCTATATACTTCACCACTCAAAATGTTGTATCGCTCTAGTCGTTTTACTTTCAGATCTTTTGCTAAGTATTGCTGAATAGCAGCAGTATATGCGCCGTCTATCGCGTAACCGGCAGGATCATCTTCAAACCTTGGCTCAATGTTGTTAGTTTCCGTACCCAAATATCTGCTGTCTAGACGACCAACGACTTGACCACGGTGTCGCAATAACTCCTTCATAAAATAGAATTCATTAATGCGCATATTTGTATTCTTGATATATGTTTTTGAAAGACCTGTGTAGGCATGCAACTGATCAATCACAAATTGGGTTTCTTGTGTTGTTGCGAGAGCGCCTTTGAATAAAAATGTATTGTATTGGTTTAATGCAAACTGCCTGACTTCATCAAGGAAAGCTTCAATATTTGGCCATTTATCCTTGTTATCGATCGCATCGTGGTACCACGCTGTAGCAGCGTATGTAGGCAAAAAAGTAACATATGGAATATCGTTTCCAGGGGTAAAGTCACCTGTCTGAAAATCGATTATTGATGAAATCAAAAAAACACCGTTTAAGTCGAGAGAACCCCAGCCCTCTTGTAACTCCTTCACCATCGCAGCTGCACGGGTAGTGCCATAACTTTCACCCGCCAAATACTTTGGACTGTTCCATCGTTCATGCTGGGTGGTAAATACGCGCACAAAATCAGACATTACAACAGCGTCTTCTTTCACGCCCCAGAAGTCCTTGCCCTTATATTCCCCAAGCGCCTTAGAATATCCAGTTCCCACCGGATCGATAAACACCATGTCGGCTATGTCGAGTAAACTATGGGGATTGTCGATTACTGAAAACGGGGCTGCACTGACAGGATCAGCATCGCTAGGCAACTCAACATATTTAGGACCGAAGACACCCATATGTAACCAAACACTTGAAGATCCAGGGCCGCCATTGAAAACAAAAATAAGTGGACGTTTCTCGCTATTTTTAACTCCCGTGCGGAAATAGGCAGTACTAAAAATAGAGGCTTTCTGATTGCCGTCATTGTCTAGTATAAATGTGTCACCCGAATACACCTGATACGTCACTTTTTGACCGTTGAAAACACCCTTGTGACTCGTTTTCGACATCAATGCTTTGTCACTCATGACGTTTTCAGTATTGTTATCATTATTAGCGACGGCAGAATTAAAAATAATAGAGGATAAAGCGATACACAAAATGAGTAGAAATTTATTCATAACTTTCCATTTAGTTGAGTTTACGTAGATGATGTATTTTTAAGCATTACTCTAGACTATATTCAGCCCGACTGCATTAAAGACGGGCGTTTATTAAGAATTATTAGCTATAATTTGGAGGCGTGAACTTGCAGCGTACTTGGTTTGTTTGGCTAACTATTTTTTATCAGCCTCTAACTTTTGAATTTCAGCCCATAAAGTTTTCGCTTCTGCAGTTAGCATCGAATAGGTTTTGATGTCGCCTTTGCGCTGAGCGTGCATTGCTTGTTCAAGTTTCATATCGTAACTTTTGCGGAGCTTTTTTGATGGCTTGGATTTGAATATGCCGAACATGGTGATTCCTTAATTCTGAAATTAATTTCTTCATACGTGGTGTAAACGTTTTGGCGCACTTTTTTAGACGTAAAAATTAAAAACTAGGCTTTTCGTATTACTGTCACTTCAAACTAGATAAACGAAAACAAATAAAAACGCCTAGCTATCATTCGACAAGCTAGGCGTTTTGTAATGTTGGTTTAAATCAAATACACAAGCGTATTTGCATAAGTCCTGAGGACTTACTATTTCGACAAACCCAGTTTTTTCTCTAAATAGTGGATGTTAGTGCCACCATTGTAGAAGTTTTCGTCTGCCATGATGAGTTGCTGTAGAGGTACATTTGTTTTGATTCCCTCAATAACTAATTCACTTAAAGCATGTCGCATTCTCACGATTGCTTCTTCTCGGCTTTCACCAAAGGTAATTAGTTTGCCAATCATCGAATCATAGAAAGGTGGTACCGTGTAGCCAGTATAAATATGCGACTCCCAACGAACACCTAAACCACCCGGCGCATGAAACATCGAAATTTTACCAGCACACGGAACGAATGTTTTTGGATCTTCAGCGTTGATTCGACATTCAATAGCATGACCACGCACTTTAACCTGTGATTGCTCAATGGAAAGCGGTTGGCCTGCTGCGATACGTAATTGCTCTTTGATCAAGTCAACGCCGGTAATCATCTCTGATACAGGGTGTTCAACCTGAATACGCGTATTCATTTCAATGAAGTAAAACTCACCATTTTCATACAAGAATTCAAAGGTACCAGCACCGCGATAGTTGATTTCGATACATGCACGACGACAACGCTCACCAATTTTCGCACGCATTTCAGCAGAAATACCTGGTGCAGGTGCTTCTTCTACTACTTTTTGGTGGCGACGTTGCATAGAGCAATCTCGTTCACCTAAATGAATCGCATTTCCTTGACCATCTGCAAGCACTTGAATTTCAATGTGACGAGGGTTTTCTAAGAATTTCTCCATATAAACCACATCATTGTTGAATGCCGCGCCAGCCTCAGCCTTGGTCATTTTGATGGATTCTTCTAATTCTTCTTCGCTGCGAACAACTCGCATTCCGCGACCACCGCCACCGCCTGCTGCTTTAACAATCATTGGGTAACCAATGCGTTTAGCGACAGTTTTATTCTTCTCGATGTCATCACCTAGTGGACCGTCAGAGCCTGGTACGCATGGTACACCTGCTTTACGCATTGCTGCGATAGCTGACACTTTGTCGCCCATTAGATTAATGGTTTCTGCTTTTGGACCAATAAATACAAAACCACTTTTTTCGACCGCTTCAGCAAATTCAGCACTTTCAGCTAAAAAGCCGTATCCGGGGTGAATTGCTACTGAGTTTGTCACTTCAGCTGCGGCAATAAGACGCGGAATGTTCAAATAACTTTCAGTGGCAGAAGGCTTACCGATACAAATTGATTCATCTGCAAGTAAAACGTGTTTTAAGTTACGGTCTGCAGTGGAATGAACTGCTACCGTTTTTATGCCGAGCTCTTTACATGCGCGAAGTATACGCAGTGCAATTTCGCCCCTATTGGCTATGAGTACTTTATCAAGCATAGTTGCCGCCTTATTCGATAACGAACATCGGTTGATCAAATTCAACGGGTTCTTGGTTATCTACGAGAATCTCTTTAACCACACCGGCCTTATCGGCTTCGATTTGGTTCATCATTTTCATCGCTTCAACGATACATAGAGTGTCACCTACGTTAACGCTTTGGCCAATTTCAACAAATGCTTTCGACTCTGGTGAAGATGAGCGATAAAAAGTACCTACCATTGGTGATTTAACGATATGGCCAGTCTGAACCGGCGCGGCTGCTTCAACAGGTGCGGCTGCTGCAGGCGCTGAAGCCGGTGCGGCATGCATCATTGGTGCTTGCATCATCTGTGGGGCATATTGAACTGAAGAGGATGAACCGCCACGGTGAATTCTTACAGACTCTTCACCTTCAGTGATCTCTAATTCAGCTATACCTGATTCTTCGACTAGTTCGATAAGTTTCTTTATTTTTCTAATGTCCATACTCTGTCTCTTTTTTTTATAATTGATAGTTGCGTTATTTACTTAGGTAAGGTTTACCTAAGCTATTTAATTCGTTTGTTGAAATTTTGTAATTAAGGCGTCTACGGCAAAGCGGTAACCTTGCTCTCCTAATCCTACAATCACGCCTTGCGCGATATCAGAAAAGTACGAATGATGACGAAAGCTTTCACGCTTATGAACATTCGAAAGATGAACTTCGATAAAGGGCACATTGACTGCAAGTAAGGCATCTCTTAATGCCACGCTAGTATGAGTGAATGCAGCAGGATTGATAATAATGCCGTCAATTGGCGCGTTGTTGTCGGAGCCATTAACTAGCAGTGACTGTATACGCTCAATTAACTCGTGTTCCGCATTTGATTGAAAGTGAAACAGCATTGCATCCTGGCTATTTGCATAGTCAGTGAGTTCAGCCATTATAGCCTGGAGCGTTCTTGAGCCATAAATTTCTGGCTCACGCTTACCTAAAAGATTTAGGTTTGGTCCGTTTAAAACTAAAATATTCATTAAAATGCTTATATTTTCGGTGAACGAGTCGTTATATTGACCATATTCTGACATTTTTGTTCAATAAGTGCCAATTAGCTGTCAATTTGTAATACAAATCGTAATTTAATTCGTTAATAGCTGAAATATACACAGATCGCTACAAAGATTCAGCAAATTACTGGTCTAATCAGCGAAGTTAGCGAGAGCTGACCCATCAATTGAGAAATTCAACGCCGAGTGTTGAAGACAGTTTTTGCATGTTTTTCACACTGGCGCTATTATATTTCTCATAAGTACTTATTATGTGGCGCGTATTACTTTAATCGTTGCCTACTCGATGCATTATAGTAAAAAATTTGATTATTGCGTTTTTTGGCGATAAAGCAGAGCTTTTAGGAGAGTCACCATTACTTTACCCAGCGGAATAGATGCGAAATTCAAATCTAAATTAAAAGTTTTAGTGCAACAATGGGGCGCAGCGAGGAAGGAAAAAAGCTTAGATTTATTAACGCCTTTTAAAAACAACATTGATGTTTTTGCAAAATCTGTATCTTCTCTATCCTTACATCAATTGCACACAATTTTGTCAGACATCAATAAGGCTTGCTCCGATATCTTATCAGATGGTGATAATTTTCATTCAGTCAGTCCAAGCATTGACAAGTTGATGAACCAACTTATTTCAAGTGCTCAGTCATCACCTAATCCCCTTCTGGTAGAAAATTCTGAACATTACAAGGTCGATTCAATACCAGAAGTTAGCAAACAAAGAGATAGACAATCGCGCAAGGTTTCCATAGGCGTTGTTGATCACGACAAAGCGTCGGGTGAGGCCGTTTCAGCATTAATATCTGACTTTGATTTTAGTGTTGAGTATTTTGAAAGTATAGAGCAACTAAAAGAAGGTTTGTCCAAGCAAAGATTCGACTTAGTCTTGCTCGATACTATGATGCCAAAAATTTCGACCTCTGAGGTGTTCGAGTTTGCCAAGACCTTATCGGATAGTGGCACTAAAGTAATTTCGTATTCTGGTTTGTTTAATTTTGAAATGCGTTTAGCAGCTGTGCGAGCAGGTGTTGCCGACTTCATAGTGAAGCCAACTTCCATTTTGAGCATTATTGAAAAAATTAATCGTGTGTTGAATATTCGAAAATCTCGCGACTATCGCATTGTTTATATTGATGATCAGAAATCGATGGGTGAGTTTTACCAAACCTTGCTAGAAGGTGCAGATTGTGAAGTTTTCTTCATGAATTCAGTGGAAGAAATGTTCAATAGCATTGACGACCTGCACCCAGACTTATTCTTGCTTGATATGAATATGCCTGATGTAAACGGTCTGGAAGCGGCAAAAATGATTCGCCAGCAGAAGCAATTTGATTTTACACCAATAGTCTTTTTAACCGCCGATGAACAATTGGATATTAAGCTTCTTGCTTTGCAAGGTGGTGCAGAGGACGTCATTCCAAAAAGTACACCGCCAGCTTTGGTTATCCAACTCCTATTAACACGTTTACAACGTTCTATGGGAATTAGGGAGTTTGTATCCAAAGATAGCTTAACCGGTGTTTTGAACCATGGTCAAATCATGGAAGCGGCCATGAATAGCTATCGCCTTAGTAAACGCCAAAAAACTAATGTCTCTATTGCAATGTTAGACCTAGTTCATTTCAAGAAAGTAAACGATACATACGGACATGCTGCTGGTGACAAAGTGCTTAGTGGTCTAGGGCAGTTGCTATCGCGCTCACTTCGCAGTACTGATTTCATCGGTCGATATGGCGGTGAAGAGTTTATGATAGTACTTGTTGGCGCTAGCCCAGTAGAGTCGCTGCAAAAGCTAAACTCCATAAAAGATGCGTTTGCTAGCAACGATTTCGTATTTAAAGATAAATCTTTCCGCTGCACATTTAGTGTGGGTTTGGCTGATTTGGCGAATAATTCGAGTTTGCCTCAAACTGTTAGTCAAGCCGACCAAGCGCTATATGCCTCAAAAGACGCGGGACGCAATAGGGTTACGCTTTTTCAGCATGGTGAATAGAAGTAATGCTTTGTAGGGAATTCGTCAAAGTTTACTAAACTCATTGTTTGCTGCGCAAGCGGTGAATTGTCCATTACTATTGTCCACTACAATAAGATGTTTGCTCCTTCGTTAAGAGTCTCTCTTCATGTTTACTATGGTTTTATTGCCCGGTGCGACAATATCTACTGATTTGCAGAGTTTATTTATTAAATCCCTACCACGACCTGATAAGGCATTATCATCGGTATCTTTTGCTTTATTTAAATCGAAGCCCTTACCTGAATCGACTATTTCAAAATCTATTTCTGATGTTTCTGGTGAGTATGCAAACTTCATACTCAGCTTCTCTTCCTTACCGATATTTTCTAATCGCTCTTCTTTCAGCTGAAAATATTCGGCAAAACCGTCAACCTCAGTCTTTAGTTTCGAATCTAAGTCGAGAATGCCATGATCTAAGCCATTGCTGATCAATTCTGAGAAAACGGTAAATGCTCGTTGTCTCAAGTCACCTACCATGTCGGCGCTGCGCATTATGCTATCTAAGCATCCGACGATATCGGTACTAGCAATTAGTGGCCCTTCTATTTCCAAGGTAGCGGTAATTTTACCTTCGTTAATCCTCACAACTTTCTTCTTCTCGTTCAGGTGTTTCTCCATCAAAGCTTCAACCTGAAGGTCGCACATTGAGAGGTCATCAAGCAATTCACCCGAATCATTAAATTCCGTAAATTCACGAATTATTTCGGCAACCAAGCTATCTTGATAATCATAGCGTTTAAATAATGCTAGCAGACGGGACATCCCAAACACCTCGCCTGAGGGGTTTGGTTGTTCAATTAGGCCATCGCTATAAAAAAACAAGTTACGGATAGGTCCGGTCTCTAGGGTAACGATAGCTGGGTCAAAATCTTCCGGGTCTAAAATACCTAAGGCCATGGAGGTAGAGGAATGAAGTTCTAATGACTTATCCGTTCTTAGGGAGATGACATCGGGCATGCCGCCATTGAAGAGTTGCAATCTTTGTTTGTTGAAATTGACTTCAACGCCTATTAGCGCAACAAATTTGTCATCAGGTAGTTCTTTGTTTAACTTTTTGTTTGCCTCGTGAACGATGTGCGCAAGTGTTAGCCCTTTTCGTATCATCGCCCGAATAGTGGCAACCAAGGGTAGAACACTGATAGCTGCAGCTAAGCCATGACCGGTTGCATCGGCTAAGATCATGAAGCGATTGCCATTTGGTGCTGTGTCACAAATAAATACGTCGCCGTTGAAGGAACTCGATGATTGAATATACGTATCAACACATTCCGTTTCAGTTTCTTCTAAAGAGGCTACATGCTCATAAACATAGCGAGCGAGCTTCTCTTCTTGTTCCTGCTGATTGATAAGTTTTTCGAGGCGTATTGTTTTTCGAATAATCTCATCTTCTTTGTCATACAGCTCACGATTTCGTTGAATTTTTTGCCAGAGTAAATTGACACTGAATGGCTTGATCAAAAAGTCATCTGCGCCCTTATCAAAAGCATTGGACATCACACTTTGATCATCTTCCGCAGTTACCATCATCACCGGCACTTTGTAGGGGAGCTCTTTGATAAAGTGCAAAAAATTAATGCCATCCCCGTCAGGAAGGTGATTGTCGAGTAAAACAAAGTCAAATGGTGAAAGTAGTAACTCAGACTTCGCGCTCAGTAAATCTTTTGAAATGATCGTTTGACACTCTTTTTCACCAAGAAATGTTTCTAGGATTTCAGCGAATAGAGAATCATCCTCGATGATTAAAACGCGCATTTGATAGTCTACTTATGAAATTTCGAATAGACGGTCGAAATTCGCAATTTCTAAAATTTCTTTAGCACTATCTTTGGCATCTTTTATGCGCACAGATATGTTTTTCCCTTTGGCTTTCTTTTGAAACAGAACCATCATCCCCAGTGCTGAGCTATCTAAATAGCCAACATGACTAAAATCCAAGGCAATTTCTGTGACGCCAGGATCTGATAGAAGTGCTTGATACTGGTCTGTAAATTCCTTGTGATAACCAAAGTCAAAACGCTCTGGGATCTGAATTGCTTTTTCGCTCATATTTGCCTCTTCTTAAAACAGTTCTATTTTTCGGGCAGCGATAATGCTTACCGATACGGGGTTGTGAATAATTAACTTTCGCTTCTTCATATTAAACGCGGTAACGAATTCGTTTTTCACAGCTTTGATGTGTTGCTGTAAATCAATGTGGGAGGCTTGCTCGATGACATTTGTGTCATTCGTGCCTTTGTCGACGCTTGAATGGGTATTTAGATAGAAAATGCAGGCAAAGAACCCAGCAGTATTCAACACTAGCGCAATGATAGCGAAGTTAAATATGACAAGGATAAAACTGATTGCGACAACAACTGCAATCGCCGCGATGGCTTTCATTAACAAGCTGTGCATGGCGTTCCAATTAATAATTTTATACAAAATAAACCTAAACTAGCGAGGGATCAACGACAAATTCAGGGCGAATAACGCCATTTATTTGACATCTAAGCCGCGACCTATATGGGCTGTGGCTTAGATGAAAGTTTTGTTCGCTGCTATGTAGGTTATCGTACTGAAATCAAAAACATTTAACCTTGATTTAGAGACTTCTCCACATGTTGAGCAAAAGGCGCCGCTTTCATAAATCCAGTGACGCGAGACTTTGGTAATTCGTAACCATTCTTATCAAAGAAAAGTATAGTAGGTAATCCAGTAATATCAAAATGCTCCTGGAATTCCAGACCTTCCGGCGTATTGTCGGTCAAATCAATCTGCATCCATACGGTGTTGCTCAACGCGTTTATTACTGCAGGATCAGGGAAGGTTCGAGTTTCAAACTCTTTACAAGCGACACACCAATCTGCGTATAGGTCGACCATAACTGACTTTCCATCTGCACTTGCGGCTACAACTTTGCCATACAAATCTTCAAGATTTTTTACTACTAAGAATTTGGGGTGACCTGCTTCACTTAAGCCCTTTTCACCCGCGTCGGCATTAGAAGAATGCGGTGAAGCAGATGAAAGCACCAAGTTATGCCAGCCAAGTTTTGCAGTGCTATTGATGCCAACCACAACTGACAATACTAACCCTACCATGATAAAGAGAGTGCGAACGCCTTTAAAGAAGGTGGTTTTAGTATCTTGATTAACAACAAACCAGTAGCTAAATAAAGCCAAGCCAAGGACAACCCAAAGCAAGATTGTCCAATCACTAACAATAAATCGTTCTACAAATAGTATGGCGACACTCAGCATCATGAATCCAAAGCTCGCTTTCACGACATTCATCCATTGCCCAGCTTTCGGAAGCAACTTACCACCCGTCATGCCAAATAGTATCAACGGTATACCCATACCTATACTCAAGGCATACAGCGCAGTGAAGCCCAGCGTTAAATCACCACTTTGTGCGATAACCAATAAAATTGCGGTCAGTGGCGCGGTGGTGCAAGGGGAGGCGACCAAACCGGATATCACACCCATGACAAAGACACCAATTGGATTGCCCGCTTTCTGGCTGTTGCTAACGCCATTAAGCTTTTCTTGCCATTTAGATGGTAGTTGAATTTCGTATCCGCCAAACATGGCAATTGCTAATGCGACGAATAAGACAATAAAGGTGACTAATATCACTGGTGATTGCAGAGCCGCTTGAAATTGAACGCCTGCTGAAGCGACAACTAGGCCTAATAAGGAGTAAGTGATTGCCATACCCTGCACATAAACGAAGGATAAGAAAAAGGCTCTGGATGTCGTTAAGCTATTTTTGCCCGCACCAACAATAATACTCGAAAGAATAGGGTACATTGGGAACACGCAAGGAGTGAAGGCGAGTCCTAAGCCAAGCAGAACGAAAAGTCCCAGTGTAATTAACAAACTCTCGTTTGAAAGCAAACGGTCAGCTAATTGGAATTGTTCCGACTGCGGAGCGTCGTTACTAGCTGGCTTACTGCCACTAGCATTGTCGCCAGAGGCATCGCCTACTGCATTTAAATAAATAACCTTTGTAGTGGGAGGATAACAAAGCCCGGCGGTTGCGCAGCCTTGATATCTGAGTTTAACAACCGCGTCTTGAGCGGCGTTGATAATGTTGTATTCAACACTCATGTCCTCTAAAAATACATCTGAAACACCAAAGAACTCATCTTCAATTTGCGTTGGCGTGGGGAAAGTGGGCTCGCTTAATTCCCCATTTTTCACGACGGTTTTAAATTGTTTCTTGTAAAGGTAATAGCCTTCTTCAATGTCCCAATCAACAATCAGTTTCCCTTCTTTTTGCTCGAATGAGAAACCAAAGGCTTCTTCCACTTTTAAGAAGGTAGGTTGTTCTTCAAATAAATCGCTTAAAGAATCTTTGCTGGCAGATGCTTTACTGTTTGGCGTACTTGAAAATGCATCGCTACCTCCATCGTTAGTGGCGACAGCATTTAAGTAAATTTCATTTTGTTTTGGTGGGTAGCATAGACCTGCTTTTGCACAACCTTGAAATTGGACCTTCACTAAGGCGTCGTTTTCAGCTTTAAGGATTGGGTAAACGACCTCAAAGCTTTCAGTGTAGACTTCGGAAAGCCCGAAAAACTCATCTTCAATTTCAATCGCTTTTGGAAATACGCCCTCGCCTAAAACAGCGCCATCAGCTTCGATCATGAACTGCTTTTTATACAGGTAGTATTCGGGGGCAATTTCCCATTTTACAATGAGGCGATTTTCAGATTGCTCGAAATCCATTTGAAAAGCTTGATCTACTTTCAAAAAGCTAGGCACATCATCGAACAAAGATTGCGGTGTCTCATCAATTTGCGCTAGACAAGCCTGCGGGTAGGCGATAACGACAGCCATTATTACCAACAGCCAAGACCTCAGTGACATTTTGAATTGCTGAAAAAACTTCATAAAACCTTAAAACCCCTATTCCAATTATGTGCAGTATGTATTGTTATGGTCATTGCATGCAAGGAGACCTGCCGTAACCGAGTCTTCTTTCGTATACTTTTTTTATTTACTCACTATTTTTGAGCTGCTCGTTTTATCTCATCAATTTCAATTACGCTCTGGTCTTGAATAAATATCATTCGCCCAAACATTATTGATTAGAATAAGACCAGACTAGACTAGAATAAGTTTATTAACAGAAACTTAATATATCGGGAGACGGCATGTTCGGACGCCTATTTATACTTTTTGCAATACTGCCAATTCTCGAAATCATGTTGTTGATCAATGTGAGCGACAACATAGGCGGTTGGAATACCTTTGCGTTAGTCCTCATCACGGCATTTTTAGGTGCCTATTTTGTACGTAGAGAAGGCGCGAATACTTTGCGAAATGTGCAAACGAAAATGGCACAGGGCGAAATGCCAGGTAAAGAACTAAGTGAAGGCTTACTGCTGCTGATAGCGGGTGTTTTGCTGGTAACACCAGGTTTCATAACGGACATTGTGGGTTTATTATTTACCTTACCTTTTACCAGAGCGCCTATAGCAGCGTCTCTTGTTAAATCGTTCATGAAGTCAGGAAAAGGCCAAGCTAGCTTCTCATTCCATCAGCAAGGATTTCATGGTTCAACATCTTCTAGTTTCCATCAAAAAAATGAAGATGGAAGCGTATTTGATGCTGAATATGTAGACAAGACAGAGGCATCAAAATCAGGTGCTAATGTGACCAATATAGATTACAAAGACCAAGACCAAAGTAGCGCTGATTGTAAGACATCAGAAAGTGAAAATAGCTCGGTAACTAAGGATGATGAAAAAAATCGTTAAAAAAAGTATTTTTTTTAGCAAACGCCCTTGAGTTATTGAGTGACAACCCCATTTTACTCGCAATCCAAAAATTAATAGCAGTATCGCTGCTAAAATTTCGCGGCTAATTAGTTCGCTATTTAGCTGTTTTAACCTAAACCAAAACATTGGAATTTTCAGGAGATTTGAAAATGGCAATTCGTCCTTTACACGACCGCGTCATCATTAAACGCGAAGAGCAAGAAAGTAAATCAGCTGGTGGTATCGTACTAACTGGTTCAGCTGCTGAGAAATCAACTCGCGGTAAAGTAATCGCTGTAGGCAACGGTCGCGTTCTTGATAACGGTGACGTTAAAGCATTAGACGTTAAAGTTGGCGACGTAGTTATCTTTAGTGATGGTTACGGTGTAAAAACTGAAAAGTTAGATGGCGAAGAAGTGCTTATCCTTAGTGAAAGCGACATCTTGGCAATTGTTGAATAGTGAACGCTGAATGACAATTGCTAATTAGCACTTGTTAGTAGGCAACACTGTTTTCAAAACAACGATTTAATTGACGCTTTTTGTTCTACTGGTTTTCACCACTGCAACGAAAAGCGAATAGCAAAAATTTAGAGGAATTTAATTATGTCAGCAAAAGAAGTTCGTTTCGGTATCGACGCACGCAACAAAATGCTTAAAGGCGTAAACGTATTAGCTAACGCAGTAAAAGTAACACTAGGTCCAAAGGGCCGTAACGTGATCTTAGAAAAGTCTTTCGGTTCACCTACTATTACGAAAGATGGTGTTTCAGTTGCCAAAGAAATCGAATTAGAAGATAAATTCGAGAACATGGGCGCTCAGATGGTAAAAGAAGTTGCCTCTAAAGCGAACGACGAAGCAGGTGACGGAACAACAACTGCGACAGTACTAGCACAAGCTATCGTTACTGAAGGTTTGAAATCAGTTGCTGCGGGTATGAATCCAATGGATCTTAAGCGCGGTATCGACAAAGCCGTTATCGCTGCGGTTGAAGAACTTAAGAAATTATCTACAGACTGTGCAGATAGCAAAGCCATTGCTCAAGTAGGTACTATCTCTGCTAACTCTGACGAAGTAGTTGGTCAGATCATTGCTGAAGCAATGGACAAAGTAGGCAAAGAAGGCGTTATCACTGTTGAAGAAGGTCAAGCACTTCAAAACGAACTAGACGTTGTTGAAGGTATGCAGTTCGACCGTGGTTACCTCTCTCCATACTTCATGAACAATCAAGAGAATGGTTCAGTAGAACTTGAAGCTCCGTTCATTTTATTAGTAGACAAAAAAGTCACTAACATTCGTGAGTTGTTGCCAACACTCGAAGCTGTTGCAAAAGCATCTAAGCCATTACTCATTATTGCTGAAGATGTTGAAGGCGAAGCGCTAGCGACATTAGTTGTAAACAACATGCGCGGTATCGTGAAAGTAGCAGCTGTTAAAGCACCTGGTTTCGGTGACCGTCGTAAAGCAATGTTACAAGACATCGCGACGTTAACTGGCGGTACTGTGATTTCTGAAGAAATTGGTTTAGAGCTTGAAAAAGTTCAGCTTGAAGACTTAGGTACAGCAAAACGCGTTGTTATCACTAAAGACAATACAACGAT
Source organism: Glaciecola sp. MF2-115 (assembly GCF_047250385.1). Classification (NCBI taxonomy): domain Bacteria; kingdom Pseudomonadati; phylum Pseudomonadota; class Gammaproteobacteria; order Alteromonadales; family Alteromonadaceae; genus Glaciecola; species Glaciecola sp. MF2-115. The sequence continues at coordinate 91,198 of NZ_JBLBVM010000042.1, read as the reverse complement.
TGTTGATGGTGCTGGCGAGCAAGAAGGTATTGAAGGTCGTTGCAACCAAATTCGTGCACAAATTGAAGAGTCATCTTCAGACTACGACAAAGAGAAGCTTCAAGAGCGCCTAGCTAAACTAGCTGGTGGTGTTGCGGTAATCAAAGTTGGTGCAGCAACTGAAGTTGAAATGAAAGAGAAGAAAGCTCGTGTTGAAGATGCTCTTCACGCAACTCGCGCTGCCGTTGAAGAAGGTGTTGTCCCTGGTGGTGGTGTTGCACTTGTTCGTGCCGCAGCTAAACTAGCTGACATGACTGGCGACAACGAAGACCAAACGCTAGGTATTAAACTTGCACTTCGTGCAATGGAAGCGCCTTTACGTCAAATCGCATCTAACGCTGGCGCTGAAGCGTCTGTTGTTACAAACGCAGTTAAAAACGGTAAAGGTAACTTCGGTTACAACGCTGGAAACGACACATACGGCGACATGCTAGAGATGGGTATTCTTGACCCAACTAAAGTGACTCGCTCTGCACTACAATTTGCAGCGTCGATTGCCAGCTTGATGATCACAACCGAAGCAATGGTTGCTGAATTACCGAAAGAAGAAGCTCCTGCTATGCCTGATATGGGCGGTATGGGTGGAATGGGCGGTATGATGTAAACTGCCCAAAATGAGTTCATAAGAACTCAGTAAGTTCTTTAAGGCCCGCGTTGCTTAGCTTCGCGGGCTTTTTTGTGTGTTTGAGAGGGTTCTCAATTGCTTTCTAAAATACCCCGGAATCAAATAATAGCGATATTAATCAGTTTTCGTATAGCACCATTAAGGCTCTCGCCTTTACTGTCTATCGTCCATGAGTTTGGTTTATGTTAGGATTACCCTTATAGCTACAATATTCTCTGGATTCAAAGGATTAAATGAAACCTAAATTATATATTGGCCTCGTTGGCGATAAGTTAGAAGACACTGATCTTATTGAGCAGGTAAGCTCAAAACTTCATGATTTTGTTCGCAACATTCTTAAAAGCGCACAAGTTGAGAATGTCACTTCTCTGCCTTTTGAACCCATACTATTAACGGACCACGCTACGGCAACCGAACAAAGCATTTGCTCAGCGGCTAAGAAACTAAATATAACGACAGAAATAACACAAACGACTCTCCCTGAAGACAACTCCAGTAATGAAGCGAGCGAATGGCGAGACTTTTTAATCAATAAATGTAATGTCGTAATAGTGGTTCATAGCAATGTTGACGAATTGATATCAAACCAAAATTCATCTACAAAAGCTATAACAGATCAGCTTCTATTCCCAGAAAAGCACTTTAACGAACAAACCGAATACTTTTCTAATAGCGATGAATTCCTGCCTTTTCTATATGAAGTTAAGGTTTCAGAGAATGCAATTGACGCGAATTTTGCTCGAGATAATGAAGAACAAAATTTTAGCTCATTCATCGCTGATTTTACAAACATATCCTCTGAACTGAACGTTGCTTCAGTGCAATATGCAGATAGCACTTTAAGAAAAAAACTAAACACTGAAAAAAAAGAAGACGAATCTAACCTAGCCGAGTTTTATGATTTCAGTTGTAAATTTGATGCGCTAGCAAGTAAACACCAAGCTAAAAGTAATCTTGGGTTTTTTGTGCTCTTCTCACTTACACTCGTTTTAGGTGCTTCATTTTTACTTTACGCCAAAGTGTTCACCCATAGTCCCTGGCTACTTATCATTTACTTAATTGCCTACACAGGTGGCATATTTACCTTTTATAAAATGAAGAAAAAGGCATCGCTTAAAAAGCACTTAGTTTATCGATTATGTGCTGAAGCATTAAGGCTTAAATTATTTCAATTAGTAAGCTATTCCGGCAATAAAACCAATGCCCTACAGTTTGAAAAAATGATCAGCATGGCCAATGTAAATACTCAATGGATAGCACATATGGTTAGGGCTTTTCCTCTTCATAAAGTGAATGAAAGTCTGTTACTAAGCCAACGAAAAGAGCTAATTTTAATGCATCTTATTGATGATCAGCTTGATTACTTTAAATTGAAACTTCATGGCAAAAAAGATCAAGAAAGTTACAAAAACCACAAGCCTAAGTTAGATGCTTTGGAAAAATTGCTGCATCGCTTTAGTCTCACAGGAGTTTCTATTGTTGTGTTTTGTACACTGTTAATGCTGATTGTGACGCTAACCGCATTCAAGGTTGGTATATTCTATGAATTCTATCCCATTAAGCATATCATGATGTTTCTTATCGGTTTTTTACCACTGGTAGGTTTAGCATTTGAGCAACTCGTGTTTAATTTTGCACTAGAAGAAAATGAAATGCGTTATCACCATCAAATAAGAAAGTTTCAGTCGATAAAACGTTGGTTAAATGCGACAGATTCAGAACAGTACATAGCCAAAATTACTCAGCAACTTTGTATTGAATGCGCTCAAGAAAACTTTAACTGGTATACAACCAGGGTTAACAGACAACACAAGCCTGCTAGCGGCGGTTAGGACCTAAAGAACATCCTAATACTAATAATAAGAAACAGGTGCTTTTATCCATAATATCGAGCTCATTATGGATGGAAATTATTTTTAAACCTCTTCTACGGATGAAGTGGCTTACTCAAGTGATATAGAGTCAGGTAGGAAATTATGAGATTCTCCACATGTTGATAAATATAAAACACGCATAGTGTACTTAGTATAGTTCGCCCAAAAGGAAAATAAATGAAACCTAATAAAGCTTCTTCAGCCCCATTAAACATAACCGGCATTATTATTTTGGCGTGTTTTGTGATGGCTACGTTTGTTTTAGGTTTGTATGGATTTAGCTCCGTTTATGTTGCTAAAGCGAATATCTCTCACCCTGAATTAACCCGTTGGTTTGATGTGTGTTACAGCACTATTAAATTGTTTTCATTAATTTCTTCGCCTGCTGAAGAAGCAATAAAGCATTGGGCAATTTCGGCAGCAAGGTTATCGGCTGTTTGTTCGGTGTTTTTCTCAATAGCTTTTGCAACCTTTTTTGCCGCGGGCAATTGGTTCAAAGCCAACCTTTTGGTGAGATATTATAAGAATCATTACATTGTTTTTGGTTTGAATAAGGTAAGCACTTATTTAATTGATGACTTAATCAGTAAAAAAGAAAAAGTGGTTATTGTAGAAAAAGATCATAGCAACCCATTGCTCATTCAGTATAAAAAGAAAAAAGTGACACTAATAATGGGGGATGCTTCTGATATCGCCATTCAACAAAAAGCATCTATTTTAAAAGCTAAGGCAATGGTGGCTATTACTGGGTGTGACTTAAACAATTTAGCCATTCTAAAAACCTTAGTTGAGTCGCCTCATAAGCCTCAACTTCACTGCCATATTGGTATCGACAATGTAATGAGTTACAAGTTGTTTGAACCAAGTGCTTTCTACTCAATTGAAAATATTAAAAAACAGTCCACGGGTTTGTTGATTAATATATTTAACTTAAGCGAAAAAATAGCTATCGACTTAGTGCAATCTATGAATTTAGGTGGCAATACTGATACGAGCTCTGATAGTAGTGAGCCAGTGAGAGTTCTGATTTCTGGCTTTGATGAAGTAGGGGAGTCTGTTCTTCGAGAGTTATTATTACTTTCACACTTTTGTAATCATAAGAAAATCGACATAACGATATTATCAGAACAAGAGAATGATTTTTTTATCACTCACCATCAAGTTTCCGAGCATTGTAATGGTAAAGGTTTAGATTTGTGGGATATTACTTTTATAGGAACAGAACAACAGATTCAAAATCCATCCAATTTCAACCATATAATTGTATCTGATGAAGATCAAAACACTGCCCTAAAAAGCATACTTCGCTTATATGATATGTGCACTTTAAAACAATCTAAAACAACGGATAATACAACAACGTTCCACTATTATAATGCGTCAAATCACGACATAGAGCATCAACAAATAAAATCATTTGGCGCGTTAAAGCATATATTGAGCTTCGATCAGTTGTTGGACAGCAAAAGCGAAGTACTTGCTCAGCGAAGCCATAATATATATGCAAAAGCGGAACTTAATTTAAGTGATTTATCGGCTGAAGAATTATCTGTTCGAATAGAAGAGCACGATAAAAACACACTAGATTCTGCTAAATGGCTACATTGGGTCAATCAACCTCTTTTTAAGCGCAGGTCCAATTTTACTGAAAAGCGACACTTCCCTATGAAGTTATTAGTGTTAGGGGGAGCGATACCACAAACGGTATTGAAAGGCTCAACGGACGCAGAACAACAGTCACTAGATTTTTTGCCATTTCTAAATGAATTTTCAGATTTAAATACCGATATTATTAAACGCTGGGTAACGTTCATCAAAGAACAAACAGGACTAAACAATCAGCAACTCACACAAAGAATGCACGACTTGGCAAGAGCTGAGCATGATAGATGGAATGCATTTCATATTGTTAATAACTGGCGATATGGCGAAACAAAAAGTGAGGCAATGAAAACCCATGATTGCTTGTTGAGTTGGGCCGACTTAGAAGAAAAAAGACCAGATACAATCAAGTATGATTACAAAAATATTTATCATATTGCTGAGTCTTTGGCATTGATGGAACAAGTGTAGTTGATATAAAAGGATTTGTGCGTGAGAAAAAAATTAGGCATTGGTACTCATGTGTTGGCGGTACCAAGTAATGTACCATGCAGTATTGCAACTTTGTTCCCTAAAGAGTTGTCTGGCTCATCCATAGAAATTATGGGGACGGATGGCAACTGGTCAAATAAAGAAACAGTAAAATACCTCAATAACGCCTTTGGTGTTTCAGGTATATACTCTTCTTTACCACCATTTTCTACATTAAAAATTACACTCAAACGACCAATTTTTATCGACTGGCATACTCAATTTACGAGCAAAAGTGGGCTTACATCTCAAGAACTAAACTTTAAAACTGGTTTTGATTTTAACAAGGCGCTTTATCTTTGCCAATTGTCGAACTTAGTCTATGAAAATGAATCAATTATAAGTAGTACAATAAATTCTCATTATAACTTTGATGATTATTACTATTATTCAATGGCTAGCCATAAAAAGCTGTTTAGGAATAACTTCACAGCACAGCTTATAGCGTTCATTCGAGGTAAAAGAAGCGTCATAGATTTGCAATTTATGTATTTGCAAAAGAAAGATGAAAAGTCTGGTAAAAACCTAATAACAATCGTATTTCAAGGCTCTCAAGAGCCACAAGATTGGATGACTAACTTAAGCTTTAAAGACATAAACTTTTTAAAGCGGGGAAATGTTCACAGAGGTTTTTATCAAGGATTTCGATTGTTTTTTCAAACCCTTCGTAAATACAGTAAAGATGCTAATAATAATATTCCTAACACCGTTTTCGACAACATAGACGTTTTTAATCAAACATCTAAAATAATACTCACTGGTCACAGCTTAGGTGGCGCGCTCGCAACATTAACCAGTTGTTATCTTATGGAGCAGGGCATTAAAAGCGAAAATATTGAGGTTTATACCTTTGGTGCACCTCCCGTTGGCGCTATTGATTACTGTAATTATTATAAAGAAAAATTAGCTATTTACCGCTTAGTCAACTCTGATGATGTAGTACCAAAACTAGAAAAGATAACGAACCTCTTTCACTTGGGTAAGGAAATATTATTACCTTCAAATCAAGGTGAAGTGCACGCTTGCGAAGGTTATATAGACAACATCATAGATCAAATTGAATCACAAAAAGTTTAAGCAACATAAACAATAATAATAATAGGTTTTCCATGGAAGAGAGTAAGCAATCGAAAGGCAAGGAATACAAATATCATGCGTTTATTTCATATCGCCACGCTGATAATAAAGTTCAAGGTAGGCAGTGGGCTACGTGGTTACATCAAGCGATTGAAACCTATGAAGTACCCAAAGACTTAGTTGGTAAAAAGAACGAGCGTGGAGATGTAATCCCACAACGTATTTATCCTATTTTTCGTGATGAAGAAGAATTACCTGCCCATGCTAATTTAGGTACTTCTATTGTAAGTGCTTTAGAACAAACTAACCTGTTAGTTGTTCTATGTTCCCCGAGAGCGGTTGCATCAACATATGTTGCTGACGAAATAGACTACTTCAAAAAACTAGGTGGCTCTGACCGTATTATTGCCGCCATGATAGATGGTGAACCTAACACCAGTTGGGACGACAGTAAGCTTAAATTAGGCTTCACGAAAGAAGATGAATGTTTCCCAATCCCTTTACAATTCGAATACGACCAAAACGGTAACCCTACCGATAAGCATGCTGAACCTATAGCGGCTGATTTTAGAATTAATAATGATGGTAAGTCTGAAGAGGGCTTTACCACGCCAGTGGCCTATCGTGAGCATTTAAAAAGTTCGACAGAGTTAGATAAAAAGGCGATTGATAAAAAGGTAGAAACTTATCAGCAACAGCTTCATTTAATGTTGCTTAAAATCATTGCGGGTATTTTAGGCGTGCCTTTAGGGGAGCTTACTCAACGTGATAAGGAATATCAGTTAGAACAAGAGCGTTTAAAAGCCAAAAAATTGCAACAGTGGTTAGGTGCAGTAGCGCTGTTAGCCATTTTGGCTGTTGGGGCTGGAGTATTTGCCTATGTGCAGAAAGACGAGGCTGATAGGCAGAAGGTAGTAGCTCAAGAACATCAACATTTAGCCATTGAAAAAAGAGATGAAGCGCTTCTTACTCAAAGCCAATTCCTTCTAGAGCAAGTAAAGCAAGAAAATGAAAAAGGAAACTTTGATACAGCACTTTTGATTGGGTTGAATGCCTTACCTGGAGTATATGGAGGTGAACGTCCTTTTCCTCAAAATATATCACCAGTTAATAATGCCATTGATCGTTCTATGTTGCATTCTATCCTTAATTCAAAAGAAACACGCTTAACTAGTAGCGGCATAAGCGGTATAGAGCAGGACGCTAACCAAGCATTATTGTCGACTGTTTTTTATAACGGAGAGGTTAAAATTTGGTCTTTAAATGAAATGAAATTATTATGGACCTTAAAAAATAAAAGAAAAAAAATAAATAATGTGAAATTCAATCCAGACGGAACACAGATAGCAGTGTCCTATTTTAATGGAAACACCATTGATATATATTCTACCGCTACCAAAGAAGTGATTCATAGTATCCGAACTCGATCTCGTTATTTATCCTTTGGTGGTGAAAATCCTTTTAGCCGCTCTGGTAAAGAAATCGTATTAAAAGGGAGTAATGAAATTTTTGTTTTTGCTACCACTAATGCGAAAAAAATAAAGCAACATAGCTTTGAAGTCCCTCTTAAAAATGACGGTCAAAGTTTTATGCAGAACATAATCTCCGCTTCATTTAACGCAGATGACAAGTTATTTATCAAAACCAGTGCGTATTCTAAGAATAGTGAATATCGCGTGTTTCTTTGGGAATCAAAGGAGCAAGTCAAGAAAATACTAGACCAAGAAGGTCTGTTTTTGATTACTAACAAAAATTATGATGTTGCTTTAACTGTAAGCTCTTCTGCAGGCTCTGCGGATGCAGGTAAAGTATTTACGATAGCCCAACCCTCTGCTGCGTATGACATAAAAATAGAAAATGGATTTGATAATGCAAAATTTGAAAATAGTGGAAAGTATCTAGCAGTTAAAGCTAAGAATAATAGCCTTGAAATTTACACAAAAGACACTTGGAAGAAAATTCAATCGTGGAAATATGCTGATAAAATCAGACGATATCAGTTTTTACCTAATAACGAAATAGCAGTGATTATTGAAACAAAAGAAGGTGATGAAATTTGTGGACGAAATATAATAACGGGAGATAAACTAGGCTGCATCAAGCAAAGAGATGGTTTAACTCAGCAAGCTTTTTCTTCTAAAGGGAACTTGTTGATCACGGGAACCTGGGATAACGACATATATATTTGGGATTATGATATCACTCGCCCTAAATTTGTTAGCGCAGAAAGAGAGGCGATACAAAAGATAATATTTAACCCTGAAGGAAATCAAATGGCAGTAATAGGGAAACGAAGTCTTAACTTGGTTCCTTATCAGTCAGATTCTCCCATTCTTGAAACAGACCAGTCTGAACTATATAGCAACTATGGAATTAACCCCTATACCGTTAACTTCAGCGGTGACGGTAAAGTGCTAATCTCGGCAGTTAGTAAGAAATTGTATATCTGGTCAACCTCTACAGGGCGTTCTTTATTTGATATTCCAATAAATGCCCATGCTTATAAAGCAATTATTCATAGTCAAAACAACCTCATTGCCACGCAAGAAGATATGGGCGGATTAAACGTTTGGTCTATGGAAAAAAAAGAAAAAATATTTAGTAAGCCAAAGATGAAGGGCGGCTTTATCGCATTTAGCCCCGACGGTCTTTTTATAGCAAATGTTGCCCCGGATTATAGTCGTAGTGAATCTTACGAAGTCGTGACGATATGGAATATAGAATCGGGTGAAAAAGTTTACGATTCAGCTATCGGTAAAGCAAGACAAGTAATATTCAGTCCCTATGGTGAAAAAATCCTTGTTGTTGGCGACTCTTATGTTGAACTAAGACACATAAAAAATGACAAATTGTTGAGGTCATACAAATTCGATACGATGATAAAAACAGTGACTGTAAATTCGCAATGGAATGCATTCGTTGTGTCGTTCATGACGAATCAAATAGTCATTAATTCACTAGAGAAAAAATCTATATTACATACGTTAAAGCTCAATGCATCTGCTCTTGATGTTAAATATAGTCCTGACGATACTTTGGTTTTATCGGTCAATCAATCTCCATCAAGTGTAAGCCTATTCTCTGCCATAACGGGGGAACTGCTAACTGAAATAAACCACCCTATTGCAATAAGTACCGCTAGTTTTAACCCTGATGGTAACGAAATTATTTTGGGATTAAAAAATGGAGGTATTATTTATTGGCCTATTGAACGAGGTAATATTGTTGATCGGGCGATAAAATCACTACCTAAAAATAGAACCTGTTTATCGCCAATGGAACGTGAAAAATATTATTTACCTAAGCTAACGCCAAAACAATGGAAAGAGCGTGGTTGTGTACAACATATTAAAAACAATAAATAATCATGGAGTGTATTTTGAATAATAACCTATTAAGAAAAAGCTATTTAAAGTTAACGCTTTGGTTCGTTTTATGTTTTACAACTTATTGTAGCTTAGCATCAGTCAAAAGTATGGATTGTGACCTTATATGTAATAAAAAAATAATTAGTAATAAATTCAAGTCAGATGCGCCAACACCTAGTCTCAAAGACTTTTCTAATATATTGGCATTATCTGAAGATGAACTGAATTATCATATTGTTAAGTGGGCAATTTTTACTAACAATGCCTCTTTAGTTGATGAGCTTTTTAAGTTTGGCGTTCCCGTCAATCTTACAAGCTCTCACATGGAAACAACCTTTTTAATGCACGCTGCAAGACAAGCCCACCCTGATATTATTCAAATAATATTAGATCATGGTGGTTTGCCAAATCTTCTAGATGCGGATGGTTCAACCGCTATAGAAAATATATACTTTTCAACATCAATGAAAATCAATGAACGCCTAAGAAAGGGCAAGAAAGTATCGGATAAATTTTTATTACGTAGAAAAAACATTCCATTAGTGATTAAACAGTTACTGCCAGTGACTACGGTATTGGAACCTCAATTAGCAACATATATTTCCTCATATGCTGAAGATTATACTGACGAAAAATCTTTGTTGATCGAAGATTATATCGCCTGTAAAGAGGATGAAGAGTTATTCTTGCCTTATGAAGGTATTGAAAAGTTAGTAGGCTTAAAAACTGAGCAGGTAAAAAACAAGGCTGCAATTATTAATTCGATAACTTCTCAATTTAAAAATACTATTTCTGAAAAAATCATTAATAAAGTAAATCTTAATCATGAAAACTTTCTAACTGCATTGAGTAACATTAAAGCGGTGTCGAAAAATGATAAGGTAAAGTTTTATGCTTACGTGTACCAATTAGATGATGCATGGTACGACTTCAATAGTTCATTTTCTTCATTAGAAAGAGTCGTTGTTAAAGAAGTTACTGCGCAACTTAATAATATTAAAAAAATTGATTCGTTAACATCATCTCAACTTGATGAAAAATTTAACAAAATTTTATCTTTTGCTATAACCCAAAAAACTATGCAACAAGTGATAGAGTTTTATGCTGAAAGAAAGGAATGGTCTAAGGCCGATTTAGTTTTAAATAAATACATTCAATTTCTCAAAACTAATAACATTCTTGAGTCGGGCTCGTTGTTTAAAAAATTATCTTGGGCTTACCAATCAAATAAAAATTACGAAGATCAGATTGTAGTCGAGAATAAGCGGCTTAATTTAATCATAAGCATAGAAGGCGATAGTAGTGAAAATATTGCTCCATCATATGAAAATATAGGCTACGCAAAATATAGAATAGAAAAATACGACGAAGCCATTGAGAGTTACAAAAAAGCGATTTCATTAACGACTAAACCTGAAAAAAAAGCCTTTATTTATAGACAAATGGGTTGGGTATACGGCGCAAAAAAAAGCTACCTTGAGCGAGTTGGTGTCGAGCAAAAGCGGATTGATGTAATTACAGAATTAGAAGGTGAAGACAGCATGAAATTGGCTTCTTCTTATGAAAATATCGCCTATGCAAAGTATCAGCTAGATGACGATACTTCGGCTATACATTTCTACGAAAAAGCACTCAAGCTAAGGACAAAACCAGAAGATAAAGCCAAAATATTTAAACAGCTAGGTTGGGCGTATAAATCAAATAACAGCTATGACAAGTTGATGGATGTATTAGTAAAACGATATGAAATGCTTTTAGAAGCAAGCAATAAAATGTCTGATGACGATCTGGATAGTTTTTATAACGACTTTCTAGATGCCTTACCCAAAGTAGAAATTGCCAGCCAAAAAAAATATTTTAGGCGTATTTTACGGTTGACAAAATCACAATCTGAAAGAATTAAATTATATACAAAAAGCGAGTACAAAATTCTTTGGACAAAAAACCCTGAATCTTATGTATTTATAGCGGAGCTTTATTTGTCAGAATTAACTGACAAAAAGCTATCGCAAAAAAAGAGCCTAAAGGATCTAGATCTTCTTAGTTTAGGTAATGCATATGCCAAGTTAGGTAATGAAAAATTGGCGCTGAAATACTTGGCACTTAATTATGAGTATGCAGAAAATAAAAATTCTGAGAGATTTATTATTTACAGTAAATATACTGAGTCTATAAGTGAGAGAACGGAGTGCATTGAAGCCATAAAGCCCAACAGTGCGTTACTCGATAGCAATGATGATGATATAGAACTTGAGAGATGCATGAAACTTGGGTGGAAAAATGTCTATGGAACATTAATCGAGCAATTAAAACTCGACAGTAAAGAGTATAAAGAAAAATTTTCTATTAATAGGCGAATCAGAAACTTAGCAATAACCCAACATAACTTAATGTTCAGAATACTCAATCGTAAATATGATTCAGTTAGGGCTTCCTTAAATAGTATAAACGATAATAATCTTGCTAAGGCGAGTCATTCACAGCTTGTTGAAGTTGAAAAGAAACTAGAAAACTATGTTTCATATGTTGCTAAATTCCGTACTTGGGTATCTGATAGTGTGTTAAAAGAAGATGAAAACATAAAAAAAACTATTGATGATAGTCTTCAGAGTCACTGGACATTAAAAATGTTTATTTATGATTTTAATAAATTAAAGGAAGAATACTGAAATGAGTAAATTATTGTTAGGGCTACTTGTTTTTTTATGTTTGTTTGCTATCAATGGTTGTACTGAGCTGCCAAAAGGTACGGTTGAAATATCTACCTCGCCTATTGACGCTGTGATTTATATCGATGGAGTAAATAAAGGAAATTCGGCGTCGTTCAATGGGAAAGCTACAGCTTTTTCTCTAAAAGTAACTGAAGGGGAGCATATAATCAGTGCTATAAAGCCAACCGGGGGACCGCGTGAGTTTTATGCTGAAAAAACTATAGTCGTATCCTCTGATTCAATACAAACTGTTTTTCTTGAATTGGAGCAAAGGGAGTCACCAAGTTTTATTGAAAAAGCAAAAAGTACTGACCATTCGATAGAGGTCGTCAATATACCTGCAGGCAGTTTTTTGATGGGATCAGATACGGGTGCGGAAGATGAGGCCAGCGCACACGAGGCAATACTTTCAGCATTTGCTATGTCAAAGTATGAAATTACTTTTGCGCAATGGGATGCATGTTATGCCTTAAAAGGGTGTACATACTTGCCCAATGATGAAGGTTGGGGGCGCGGAAAGCGTCCGGTTATTAACGTTAGTTTTAATGATATCACTACTGAATTTATCCCTTGGCTTAATAAAGTTACGAGTAAAAAATACCGATTACCGACTGAAACGGAATGGGAATATGCTGCTAGAGCCAACAGTTTAGGAGAGTATAGCTGGGGGGATGAAATAGGGAATAACAAAGCAAATTGTAACGGTTGTGGCAGTCAATGGGATAACAAAGAGACGGCTCCTGTTGGTTCGTTCAATGCCAATGAATTTGGTTTGTTTGATATGCATGGCAATGTGTGGGAGCTAACGCAAGATTGTTACAGCACAGAGTATCCACAATCATTACCGTGGAACCCTAAAAATGATGGAAGCGCTAAAACTGAAGGGCGCTGCGAATTTCGAGTTTGGAGAGGTGGGTCATGGAGTGACGGTACATATAGCATGCGGTCAAGGTATCGACTTTACGATACACTTAAAGAGCGCGTAAATGCCTACGGTTTTCGCTTAGTTCAAGAATAGTTTACTTGAATTTGGATTAATAAAGATCCTAGCATTCTAGCCTAGCTAATGGAGATAAATAAGTCAGCCAGTAGGTAATAATAACTCTCTGAGATACTTGTTGAGAGAGAATTGCAAATTGAGTTATTGGAATTAAGATGCAATTAAAATTTTATACATGCAAAAGTTAATTATTAATTTAGGGGTATAAGGTGGGTGTCAGCAGTAGTTCCCATCTAACAAAGGCAATAAAAAAACAAGTAGGTAACTTCTATGTGGACGGCATAATGCAAGCCCCCCATCCCGTCCAAAGCATTGCATAAACTCACAATGTGAACACTTTTTAAAGCCCGCAGGTCTGATAATCTGCGGGCTTTTTAGCAGTAAAGCAAACTCAACTAAACCTCAGTTTTAAAGCAACGAAACTTCAAAACCCTAGCTGCTAGGGCACGATGTTTTGATTAACTCTAAACAAATTAGCCGGATCAACTTTTTGTTTTATCCTTTTGAGTCGTGCAAAGTTAACCCCGTATGCTTCACTAATACTATCGTTATCACCCTCTGGGATAAAGTTGACATAAACGCTACCCATTGAGTGCTCGCTTAAATCGTCATGTAATGTCCGCGCCCAGTGCTGACAACTTTCGTCATCTTTCGCATCTTGCCAGCGAGTGTGCACATTGATAGTAAAGTGGGGTGCGCGGTTTTGCCAAGGTGTCGCTTGTGCCGCTACATTTGTCATAGCGCCTCCTACATAAGCAATAAATATTTCGCATTCATCACTGGGTAACGATTGCACTGGTTTGGCCCGTGCTAACAATCAACTGGTGCAAGCGGCACTCGATACCATGCCACAAAGAACCACTGCATATCCGAGCAATAATAGCTTAGCGGATGAATTGAAGATGGTCGCTGATTTGATTTCGGTTCAGTCTGCTTTATCGCAGCAACGACAGCTTTTCTTTGTCAGTTTAGGAGGTTGGGATACCCATGATGCACAAGTGACAGCCCACCCACAATTACTTAGTGCGCTTAAGCTATTTACCTAGGGTAGATTGTTTGTTCGCAAGTTGACCATGGCAAAAAGCGAGTGTTAGACTCAGCTCTTCCTAAAGAACAAGATTCATAATAAATGTGCAACCACATTTTATACGCTGTTATTTACTGTTTTTCGCTTTTACCGATGCCTATTTTGTTGTTCTTGGCTCGTATACTCGCTTTCCTAAATTTCTACATACTGCCATACCGTAAGAAACTGGTTATGAAAAACTTGGCGAATAGCTTTCCCGATAAAAGTAGAGCGGAACTCGATAAAATAGCTAGGCAATTTTATCGCGTTTTTTACTTTTCTCTGATGGAGACACTGAAACTATTTTCGGTAGATATAAGCGAACTTAAAAGAAGAACAAGTTTAGTTAATCCGGAAGTTTTCGATGACCCCGATTTTACCAATAAATGCACGATTGGAGTATGCGGTCACCTATTCAATTGGGAGTGGTTGGTAGGTATTCGTCACTTAGCTCCCTACGAAAATTTGTATGGTATCTATCATCCAATTAAAAATGAGTTTTGGAATGAAAAACTTAAGGTAAGTAGAGCAATAGCTGGGTCTAAATTGATATCGTCATTTGAGACTAAGGAACTGGTTAAACAGCAAGGTAACGATGGGAAATCTTTGTATTTATTTTTGAGTGATCAAAGCCCTGCAGTGTATAAGAAGCCTAAAGCATTTGTTAATTTTTTAAATCAAAAAACCGCAGTATTAACTGGCTGGGAAGAGCTTGCGAGAGAGAAAGGTTTTAACGTCGTTTACATTGAGTCTATTTATGTAAAACCTGGGCACTACCAGTACAAAGTTGAACGGATCCTACCAGACAATCCAGAGGGCTTTGCGCCTTTAGAACTGATCCACAAATATCATCATTTGTTAGAAGAAAGTATTCAAAAACAGCCGTTTAATTATTTATGGTCTCACAAGAAGTGGAAACATCGCTGCTAGCGAATAGTGCACTTTATTGGTTTTCACTAGGCTTGCAACAGACCACGCAAAGTTGCATTCTCAAAACTCAAGACCTTCACCACTCGCAATTTTATTCAGCGTTTTGACTAAGGTCTTTTTGCAAGGTAAATGCGCCTCTAATATCTTCCATAGAAAACCCAATCGCTCGGTCTTCTGGATAATACTTTTGAATCGTCTTTTGTAGTTTAGGATCGATATTGCTGCCGTGGCAAGCAAGACAAACATTATCCATCGGTATCGCTTTCATCAGGCGAAAACGATCTTCCTCTAATGAACTAACGACAAGGTCTGCTGCTTTGACACCTTCCTTATAATTTTTGTCAAATAAGGCTAGGGAATCGGATTCCCATTGATCGGGTTTATTTTGCAAATTGCGTGTTTTAAGACTGGTTCGTGCTACAGTCCAGTTATCTGTAGACAGACTCTGTGCAATTTTAGGTGCTTTGGAGTGACAAACTTCCACACCGGCTTCTAGACCTCCAGTCTGGATGGCAGCAAGCAATTCAGTTTTAAGTTGAGATGCGAACGCTTTCATTTTCAACTTCGCTTGCTGAGTTAGCTCTTCCTTCTGTTTTTGCTCGCCAATACCAGTATCCGCATAAGCTGAAATTGGCGAATATAAGGCGCTAAAAAGCGATGCATAGACAAGTATATTTTTCATTATTAGTTCACCTTATTGCTATCCTAAACGCTCAATACCAAACGCTTTCAGAACATAATCGTTGGCCAGTATTTCTTTTGTTTCATATGCCGCAGGTATACCGCCTGTACCCGCGCCTAACAAAACAATCTTAGCCATGATTATTCCTATTTTTATAATGAGACGAGCGTAATCTATAGTTTGAGAAATACTTGTTAACAAGACTCGTGCCACTTATTCAAGCATATGTTTACAATGGTAAATTACGAATTTTCTGGATAGCACAAATCTCGTTGTTTGGATTCCATTGACAAATTTGTCTCTATTTGTGACGTTTATGTCAGTTTTGGTGATTGGTTTTGGCTCCGAAACATGTAACAACTAGCTGCTCGTCGCTAGTTCCTTTTCGGTTTTGAAGCCGAATACTTTTTTCAAAATAATGGTCGCTGGGCAAAAACCGGTGAAGCTTTGTTGAAATAAGTTGGCGCCGATAAAAACGGTGAACCAAACAAAGTTGGGATGAATCCATACCGTAAGTGCAACTGATATTAAAATCATAATCCCTGCAAATGCCGTTAACGCTCGCTCTGCTGATATTTTACTTGATGACATACTGCCTCCAAAATAGGGCCTCAGTTACAAGGCCGACTGATGATAATTGAATTCAAAACGCTCAATTGAGTTGCTGTCGTATTCAATCATTTCAAAATGCACTATCGAACTTCGTTGTATAACAATTCAAATCCGCTCAATAGTTTTGAGTATTGCGATGTTAGATTCACAAACACTGCTAAGGATATGTAGCAAATTGCAAGCCAATAAATCAAAGACCCTGAGGTTTCGATAATTAATAACTTTTTTTGCTTTCGGCATGCTTGGTTTTATGGGATAGATTCAGGATAACTTGCGTTAATCTAGTTGTCCGTATCATTCAATACAATTGCTTCCAGCTCTTCTTTCTCAGTATCAACTGCAATCTGAATCCATAAGGGTAAATGATCGGATAGTTGATAAGTGAAGGCACGTTTAGACATGTTTTGTTCAGGAAATAACGAAGCGATGTCATTGGCATAGAAGTCGAGTACACCAGCGTGATTAGTAAAACAATTTGTGTAGCTAGGATGGTGGAGGATTTGATCGTAACGTTTATTTTTTGCGAGGTTTGAACCATGTTTCAATCCAAGCAGTGCTTCTGGGGCTTTCATCCCTTTGCTGGTGATGGCTTTGTATAATGAATCGCCCACTCTGGGAATGTTGAAATCGCCCATCACGATAAGGTCGGTGTCATCGGTATGCACATCTGATCTACGTTTTTCTACCCACTCAGCTAGCAATTTAAGCGGCTTTACTCTAGCGCGCCCACTTTTACCCCAGCGAATATGTGCTGAAATTAACACGAAGTCAAAATTACCCGATTTAAACGAGGCGATATAAGGCTTTCGCCACCAATCGAATTCAGTTTCATATTCGCCCGTTCGTTTGTTCTTTTTTCGAGGCGAGTCAGCTTCAGCAGCTAAACCAGTGAAGCGGACGTTTCGCTTGTCATAAACGTAAGCTATGCGCTCCCAGTTACCGCCCCAATCAGCAACATAGTCAGAATAGATAACATCCCAATAGGGACCTAACACTTTCATCACACGCTTTAAATCGTCGAGGTTTTTGCGTAACTCTGTAATTGCAATCAAATCAAATTGACTGAGAATTTCGGCAATAAAATGAATTGATGAATCTAATCGTGTTTTTCTGCCGAATTCGCGAATATTCCACGTGGCAAGGTTGATAGTTTTGTCTTTAATTGAAGGAACGATTTTATGATCGGCAATTCGCTGCTTTAAGGCCAACAAGCCTTGTGCTGTTGGCTTATCCACTCCGCTGTGTTTCATACTTAGTCCTTTGAGGTAAAAGTATTATTGTCTGCTTTGTAACGAGCTGCAAACTCCGTTAAGTGACTTCATATTAAGCATAGGTCGAATTGGTGAAAAGTCCATTTTGCTTGTGTTTGAGATTCTTCTTTGGGGTTTGGGAGGTTCTTGCCTGCGCAAGAACGACGGTTAGGGAGTGGCTGGGAAAGCTGCTATTGTTTTAATTTCAACGCAGCTTGTTCACTCACAAACTTATTCGCTTCTTCAGACAAGCAACGAGCCGATAGGTAGCTTCTTCCCGCAGGATAATAAAGCAACCAACCCTGTTTAGTTCGCTCTATCCTCTCAATCTCTGACCATGCTAAGCGACTTTCAACAGCGAACGATTTACTCATTACGCCATTCTCGTCGATGCTTAAGCTTAGTTTGTTATTTGCGGCCTGACTGACCATTTGTCTTGCTAGCCACCAAGGTTTTCGGTAGTAGATACCGAGCGCATCAACGCCGCCTATAGCAACAAGAAACCAAGCTACGTAGGGGCTAAAATCGGTGAATAGGAGAATGGCGAATCCTGCCAATGCTAAACCTATAGATTTAAAATATGCCTTCCCGGTTCTGTTCTGGGTCATTGATTCGTCGAAGGTTTCACTAAAGTGGCTTTTATCCAATGTATACGTGGTTTCATAATGAAAAGGTGAGGCAACGAAGCCATCCCAGTTTTTCATATAGGTAATGAATTTCTCACTTAAACCTTCTTGCGCTAGATACGCCTCGCTAACGGGGAGTTTTACAGGCTCAAAATCAAGATTGCTGATCACTAACTTTGGGAAGTCGTGATGCAGAATTGCCGCTCGGCCAATAGTAACGAAATCGACACCGGCATCTAATATTGCTTGAACATCTTTACCTGTATTAATTTTGCCTGCAACAGTCAACTTTACGTCTTTGTAATCGATTTCAGTAAAGTGTTCCAACAAGCTTTTGCTTTGATGCTGCACTTCTTCCGTTTGTTTAAAAACATCCCAAAGTGAAAGGTCGATAAAATCGATATCATGTTCATCAACAAGTTGCTGACACAGAGTTTTCATTTCGCTCAATTGCATGCCAAAGCGTTCAGGCGATAGGCGCACACCCAATAAAAAATCAGCTCCGCACGCGACTCTAATTCCATCGATTATTTCGAAAAGAAGCCTTGCTCTATTTTGTAAATCACCGCCATATTCGTCGTTACGTTTGTTGATCTCAGCACTTAAGAACTGGCTAAGGATATAGCCATGTGCGCCATGTACCTCAATGCCATCATAACCACTTATTTGAGCTCTGCGCGCAGCGGCAATGAAGTCATCACGTAATTGCTGCACTTCAAGCAACGACAATGCTCGGGCATTATGCTTTTCGATATCTGATGCGGATACAGGCTGTTCTTGAATTTCATCTTCAGGCGAGCGCATACCGGCGTGATGCAATTGAATTATGGCTAAACTATCATTCGATTTTATTGCGGCTGCTAAACGTTTGTGCCCATCAATATGTGCATCGTCATAAATTCCCAATTGGCCAGCAAATCCTTTACCTATAAATTGAACATGTGAAGCACAAGTCATGGTTAAGCCAAAACCGCCTTCAGCACGCATCGTTAACCAATGGTATTCTTCATCTGATAGCTTTCCGTCATCATGACTTTGGCCATTGGTAAGCGGAGCTAACATAAATCTATTCGACATGCGCTGGCCATTCTTGAATATCACAGCTGAATCAGTTTGCGGCATACTAAATATTGTTCCTTTTAAGAGCTGAAAAGATATCGAGGGTGATTACACTAAGAACCAAAAGGCCCACAAGGGCATGACGGCAAACGCGAGTATGGTTTGCAGCGTAATAATGGACGCCATCGCTTCCATATCACCCCCTAATTGCCTTGCAAGTATATAGGCACTTGGTGCTGTGGGCGAAATAAATGCGATTAGAAGCACACCGGTGACTAAGGTAGATAATCCGAGTGCGCTGCATAATACGATGACCAAAGCCGGTTTGAGTAGAAACTGCATAGTACTTGCACTAACAATTGCTTTTGTATGACCTTTTATAAGCCTTGGCTTCAGAGCTGCGCCCACGGCCATCAAGCCAATGGGAAGTGCTGCTCGACCGAGAATTTCGAACACGTCTGCACTAACACCGGGTAGCCCGACACCCGACAAGCTTAAACACCAACCAATAATACAGGCAAAAATGAGTGGATTAAGTAAAATTTGCTTAACGAAGGCCTTCCCACTGGACGATGGATTATTTCCAAAAAATACAAAGGTACCGACACACAATAAATTGACAAAGACGATCATGAAGCCCGCACTAATGGCCGCTAGGCCTAAGCCTTCTTTACCATAAAAAGCGGCCGATATAGAAAAGGCGATGTACGTGTTAAAGCGAATTCCGCCTTGAAACACGGATGTATAGGTTTTTGCACTCATTTCAGGCTGAAGTTTATACATGGCAAACAAGGAAACGGCTGCGACAAGTAATACAATAAAGACGACTAAAAACATCTCTTGCCACGGGGTGCCATGAATATTTTGTCTACCAATATTCTGAATTAACAAGGCGGGAAACATGACGTAGTAAGTGAGTTTTTCGATACCGGCCCAAACATCATCGGTTATAAAGTTAATCCGCTTTAAGCAATACCCAATGAAGATAAGTATCAGCACAGGTACCAGTGCGATTATAAAATGAGTCATAGTGGATGAGATTTCGGCTTGGTTTATTGGGTGGATGTTAACATGCGACGGTGTTTTTGGGCGAAGAATCTTTATGTTTTTAAACACAAAATCCTGCTCGTTTAGCAATGAGTTCAACTTACAATTTGCTATTTTTTAAGTCGTTTTCAAAGCGTACTTTTTTAATTTAAACAAATTTACTTTTTCGATTTAACTTGACATACCATTTAAAGAGCCTAAGATGCGCCCCAAGGTTTGAGAGAAGACCTTTTTTATGTGTATCCCTCGATGTTTGTTATTTGTAGTACTCTAGTCATAATAGTTTATTTTTAATACTTCGCGTTATCCTCAGTTAAATATTCGTTTTCTTCATGCTCAATCGCCACAAATTTTTTTGGCGCAATTTTTTAATTATTTCTAGGATATCTATTATGTCTAATACAACAACTGGTTCAGTAAAATGGTTTAACGAAGATAAAGGTTTTGGTTTTATCGAACAAGAATCTGGCCCTGACGTTTTTGCTCATTTCAGCGCAATCGTAAGCGAAGGTTTCAAAACTTTAGCTGAAGGTCAACGCGTAGAATTTACTGTGACTAAAGGTCAAAAAGGCCCACAAGCAGAAAACATCGTTTGCATCTAATACGTTTTAATTAACGTGTAGCAACAATGAATTATAGTTTCACTCATATGCAAATGTGAGTGAAACAATTTATACAAAGTAACTTATACAGATCAATTTTAAACGAGTCATCATCAACTTAACTCGTTTCAATATACCGGCTCACTTACCGAGTCCTTCCGCCCTGTGCTTTAATTCGTATTATTTTCCCAACCTTAAGAATATTTTATCCCTAGTTTGACAATACCCATTACAAAGCGACCGGCGGCTCAAAGAGAATTTTATTAATTTGAATCAAACCGCACAATTATCAAGTACCCAAACTTACGATAACCCCATTCCAGGCCGTGAATTTATTCTTAGCCTATTTAGTAGCTTGAAAAAGCACTTAAATCGCGAACAAATCGCTGATGCATTATCACTAAATTCCCCAGAAGAGAAAGAAGCCCTTAGACGACGCTTACGTGCAATGGAGCGCGATGGTCAACTGTCGTTTCAACGCAGAGGCTATCAACTCATTGACCCAGAATCTCTTGTGAGTGGCACTATCAGCATTCATCCAGATGGCTTCGGTTTCGTCACTTATAGTGATACTGAAAAAGACTTGTTTCTTCCTAAGAACCAACTCAAACATGTGTTTGATGGTGATCTTGTACAAGTCCTAATTGAACCAGATAAGAACGCAAAACGCGCTTACAACAATCTTATAAAGGTGCTAGAACGCAATACAACACAAATTGTTGGTGTACTTCAGCGTGAAGGAAAATCTTACTTTTTGCTACCTGACGACACCAAGGTTTCACAACATATTGAAGTTGATGAAAGCAAGCTATGCGATGCTCGAGTAGGTCAGTATGTGACGGCAAAAATTACAAGCTATCCTAACTTTCGTCAAGATACGCAGGCTGAAATAATTGAAGTCCTCGGTGATCCTTCCGATGCAGGTATCGAGAGCAAATTAGCGCTTCATCGCCATGGCATATCGGGTTTGTGGGACAAAAGCTTACTTGAAGAAGCCAGCACCCACGGTACTCAAGTTGCTGAAGCCGACAAAGCCTCGCGTGTTGATTACCGCCAGCTACCATTTGTTACCATTGATGGTGCGGATGCAAGAGACTTCGATGATGCAGTTTACTGTGAAAAAACAAAAGCCGGTGATTGGCGATTGTTGGTAGCGATAGCTGATGTGTCTCACTATGTGTTACCAAATGATGCACTGGATATTGAAGCTCAACAGCGAGCAACATCTATCTATCTTCCGGATCAAGTCGTACCGATGCTGCCAGAATCACTGTCGAACGGTTTGTGCTCTTTAAATCCAAACGAAGACCGTTTGGCAATGGTGTGTGAGTTGTCGATCAATGCGAAGGGTTTGGTTACCCAGTCTGAGTTTAGCGAAGGCTTGATTCAATCACATGCTCGACTGACCTATAATCAAGCAAATGCTATGGTCTGCAAACCAAGCAGTAAGTTAGGCAAAGCCGCTTTGGAATCCAATCCAGCAATTGCGCCGCATGTTAAGAATCTACACTCCTTATTTAAAGTCTTGTTGAAGCAACGTAATCAACGAGGAGCAATTGAGTTTGAAACGCGAGAACTCGCACTTAAACTGAATAAGCATAAAAACATTGCCAATATATCACCGGTAAAACGCAACGACGCTCACCGTATGATAGAAGAATTTATGTTGTGTGCGAATGTCGCCACAGCACAGTTTTTAGAGACGAATAAAATTCCAAGCTTGTTTCGAGTTCATGCTGGACCACAGCAGAAAAAGTTAACAGCGCTACGTGCTTTTCTATCTGAAAAGGGCTTAACACTCGGTGGTGGAGATAAGCCAAGTTCACATCATTACAATGATTTGTTGAAGAAGGTGAGTCATCGCGCTGATGCGAAAGTGATTCAAACCTTACTACTTCGTTCGCAAAGTCAGGCTGAATATTCGCCCAAAAACCAGGGCCACTTCGGTTTAGCTTATGATGCGTATGCACATTTCACCTCGCCGATAAGACGATACCCTGATTTGTTAACGCATAGAGCGATACGTGCGAAAATACGTGGTGCTAAAAAATCATTGAGTTTACAAAGTGTATTACGGCATCTAAAGCTCAATACTTTAGCGTCAAAAGCGATGTCTAAGAATGCTTATCCATACAGTGTTGATGATGTCGAAGTACTTAGTAAGCATTGCTCTGAGCAGTCACGTTTGGCAGACACGGTAAGTAGAGAAGTTGAAAGTGCTTTGATGTGCAAATACATGCAACCATTTATTGGTGAAACTTTTCAGGCATCAATTGCAGGCATGAATAGTTCTGGTTTTTTTGTGGCTTTAGAAAACACGGGCGCGGAAGGTTTAGTGAGTATCACTAGTTTACCGGGTGATGCTTTTAGCTTTGACGCAAGTAAGCAAAAAATAGCGAATAAGAAAGTATGCTATGAAATTGGTGACAGTGTCACAGTTTTGCTAAAGAGTGTGGATTTACGCGGCCGTAAAATGCATTTCACGGTGGCAGTTTCGACACATTAGAATGTTTCCTTTAGCAGATTCAGCATATCGTCAACGGATAGGGTAGCGGCAACTTCGTTACCAGACAGCAATTTATCTGCTAAGTCACGTTTATGTTGATGCATAGCAACAATCTTTTCTTCTATCGTGTTTTGTGCAATCAATCGGTAAATGGTGACCGGCCGTGTTTGCCCCATGCGGTGAGCGCGGTCAGAAGCTTGTTCCTCAACTGCTGGATTCCACCATGGGTCCATATGAATTACATAGTCGGCAGCAGTTAAATTCAAACCAGAACCGCCTGCTTTTAGGCTAATAAGAAATATATCACCGTCCCCACTTTGAAAGGCGTTCACGCGTTTTTGTCGTTCTTTTTGCGGGGTTGAACCATCTAGGTATTGATAATGAAAGCCGTGATCTTCCAAGTGTTGCTTTATCAATTGCAGATGACCAACGAACTGGCTAAAGATCAGCGCTTTGTGATTATTTAACTTAAGCTCTTCTAGTAGCTCATTCAAAGCGGCGAGCTTAGCGCTTGGAATATCGCTCTCCGCCATAATGAGTTTAGGGTGACAACAAGCTTGGCGAAGCTTCACAAGTTCAGCGAGCATTCTAATGCGTTGCTCTCCCGCATTGGCTTGCTGCCCACTTTTACTAATATTATCAATTGCATTGAGCCTTAAGGCTTCATAAAAATCGCGCTCTTTCGCACTCATTTCTACCTGAATATTAATGTCGGTGCGTGGCGGAAGTTCAGTCAACACTTGGTTTTTCATTCGTCTTAGAATAAAAGGTTGAATCAAAGCTTTTAGCGCCTGGCTAGCTTTGCGCGCTGCTAGTTTATCTTCTTTGGCGTTTTCTATTGGCTGGGAGAATCGCTCGCTAAAGCGTTTTAAATTACCAAGTAAGCCGGGATTAATAAAACGAAATAAACTCCACAGTTCAGTTAAATCATTTTCTATGGGCGTGCCAGTTGTGATCATCTTAAAATCACCCTTTAGGGCAATCGCCGCTTTCGTTCGTTTGGCAAGAGGGTTTTTTAAGGCTTGTGCCTCGTCAGCAATTATTGTGTGCCAATGCACCGCTTTTAATATTTCACTTTCGCGCTGCAACAATCCGTACGTGATGATCACGCAATCGAAGGGCTGTAAATTATTTAATAATTCGCTTCGTTGTTCAGTATTAATTGCGTCTGCGAACAATTTAATATTCAGCGTTGGACTGTATTTCAAGGCTTCTTGTTGCCAATTAAAGCAAACAGAAGTAGGCGCAATGACTAAACTTGGGCCCTCGTTCGCACGAGATAACAGAACTGCGAGTGCTTGCAGAGTTTTACCTAGCCCCATGTCATCCGCTAAACAAGCGCCAGCTCCCCAATGTGCTAAACGTGAAGCCCAATCGAAGCCCACTAGTTGATAGTCGCGTAATTGTGCCTGAAAAGTCGATGGCACCCTCGGCTGTATGGTATTCGCTTGGTGCATTTTTTTGGTTTGTTCGTCCCACGCGTGAATTGTTTTCATGCGCATACCAGCGGTGGCTTCCTCTACTTGAAAGCTCGCGAGGGGATGGAATTTACCTTCGTCGGTGACTTGATTGAGTTGATCGAGCTTAAGACGTAAATCGTCTGACAAGGCGAGTATTTGATCTGTGTCTAACGCGATAAAGCGACCGTGGCTCGTTTTCACCAGTTCCAGTAGTTTACGCAGTTCAATGACTTGTTCGTTGTTTACTTGTAACTCACCCGTAATATCAAACCACTCACTACTCTTAGTGAAGGCTAGTTGTAAGTGCTTACTTTCAAGGGCCTTACTCAAAGTGACTTTTTTACCTTTCGGCCAACGCAGCACCAAGTCAAAGTCTTCTTGACTAACCGCAGTTTCGAGTTGTTCAAGGGCGCTGAGTGCGCTTTGTAAGTCATCCAACAACAACACGTTATCGGGCATTTCTAAGAAGGCCGGGCAAGTTTGATCGAGCATGTCCAATAAGGTTTCTTCGCGTAGTAAATCTCGCTGTATGGCGACACGCTTTCCTTGAATTTCAGTGCTCAAACTTGCATTGCCAACGGCTGGTTTATAAGCCGGTCCATTTTCACCAAATGGCATCACTACGCAAGTGAATGCTAAGCCATGCTGACTAGGTTGAATGTTTACAATTAAATTGGGGTCGCAGTCTTGGCTCTCAAGCCCAGTATCAAGTTCAGCTATATCTGATTGAATATTTAAAAATGGCGCTACAGCGGAAATACCATCCAGCGCTTTTTGTTTTGCACTCACTGGTATTAATAAACCGCCTTCTCCAATAATCTTGGCGACCTTGAGATGGTCTGCAGAAAAAACGGTGAGTTGATAAGTGTGCTCAGAAATTGCCTTTAGGTTATAGCTCGTTTGATGCTCAGGTCCATCCTCATCCTCGTAATTATCAAAATCAGAGGATAAATCGGCAATGCTTAAACAAAGTTGATCGCCTTGTTGGCTAACCAATAATTCAGGCTCTCGCTTCACTATTTCGATTGGCTGAGTATGCGTTTCGTCAGTTTCTTTGTATAGGTTTTCTATGCCAACCGCAGCATTTAGCGCCGATAGTCCTTGTAAGGAATATTCGACTTTGGAGTAGTAGCCCCAGCTTTGGTAAACATCTA
The DNA here is from genome assembly GCF_047250385.1 of Glaciecola sp. MF2-115. Classification (NCBI taxonomy): domain Bacteria; kingdom Pseudomonadati; phylum Pseudomonadota; class Gammaproteobacteria; order Alteromonadales; family Alteromonadaceae; genus Glaciecola; species Glaciecola sp. MF2-115. Next base: position 65,377 of record NZ_JBLBVM010000042.1, on the reverse strand, counting down.
TTGCCCGACAAATACGTTTGTCACTTTCGCTTAAATAGTCGAAGAGTTCAGTTTCTTCTTTTAAACGTTTTAGTGATACGACACGGCCCTTGCTCCAGCCAGATTTGTTGAGTTTCTGTTCTCGCGCAACTAAGCTGTAACCATAATGGTCAACGAGTTCCCAGATCAATCGAACGGGCTTTGACGCGGTGTTTGTAACTGATGACTGCTTCGTTTCGGCATTAGGATTCAGTGCAATCAGTTTATCTAGGGCTAGATCCCATTGTGATTTGATTTTTATTAGTGCAGTAACATCAACTAAGCCATATTCTGTAACAACAGCCTGGTTGTTAAAATTGCTTGCCATTTGCTCGCACATCTTCGCAAATAGTGGGTAAGCGAGTTGATCAAATTTCGCTTGGTATTTAAGTGCCAATGTAGCCATACCTTCATTTTTACTTTGGTTGCACCAAATATGCGCCAGTAAATAATTGAAGTAGCCTAAGGCATGACAGAAAAAATCAATTTCTTCATCGGCGCTAGCGAATTCAATATGGATATTATATTTTTCGCCGTGCAATAGACTCTGTGCTGGCTTCACCACGCCGCGACTTAAGATAAAAAAATCACTACTGACTTTGCGGTCACTATCTTCAAACTCAACTTGTTGCAGCGCGCTTGAAAAGTAGCTCACATTGTCTTGGTTTCCCTGGACCATCAATGCGAGTTTATAAAAATAGCCTAAGGTCTCGTTTAGGTATTGTTTTTTTCGTTTTGTCAGTTTGTTTTTGGCAACAATAGCTTGTTCGAAAAAGCGAATCGATTGCAGGTTCTCACCTTTGAGAAAGCTATAAGCTCCCTTGAGTTGTAAACCATACGTGCTGTTATCGTTATCGACTTGCACACGCTCGAAATCATCAAAGCGCATCTGATATAGGTACTGCTCGGCAAGTAGATGTTGGCATTCTAAATTTGGCGATGAAAATCCTTTGTATGTATCACTCTTGCTTTGCATCGCGACGCAAAACTCTTCCAATAGTTGAATCGGATAATCACAACTCAGGCCGTGCTTTTGGAAAGATCGGAACAGCGTCGCGAATGATTGATATTGGATCGTTCTCGGTAAAGTTAGAAATTGAGCTAAGTCGAAAGGCAGAAACAGTAGCTCAACTAAAATATTGTTGAGACTGTGATCAATAATCTGTGGATTTTTGTTGAACGCCAGTGCTTCTTCTACCTGCGCTATGTGGCCTAAAACATATAGATCTCTGATTGCACGTTGTTTATCTTCTATTCTCGGCTGCCACGCGTGACCAATGCTATTTGGTGCGACTTCTTCGCAGACCATGATAATTTCGAGTAGCTTTTCTCTTGCAGTGCATTCAAAAGGTACTTGCCAACTACCAATATCTGCAATCAGTCGATTGGCGAGCGCTTTGTTTAATTGCAATCCCTCTCTAGTGACTATCAATAGTGACTGCTTACTTAGCTTATTCCTTTCTTCGGCGTTTAATTGGTAGTCTTTGGCTGATTTTGGCAAGAACTCTCGCTCTCTCAAAATGCTAACAACTTGCTCCAACCTTTTAATACCAATTGGTTTATATATTACAGCCAGTATCATCAGAACTGCTTTCTGAGACTCAGGTAGTTTTTGGTAGATCTGATACCACGCTTCGATTTGTTCTTTGATTTGTGGTTGGATTAACGTAACTGAACTCATGCAAGAGGGCTTCTTAAAGGCAAACATTGTTGGACTTAAGTGAAACTATCAAAATTGACAGGTTAAGACAAAGGTTGAGTGACTTTGAGGTATTTATTTTAACCATAAAAAAGGTACAGTTGGTTATCCTTATCTCTCCAGTTTAGCCCCTTCTTTACTTGGACTGTGCTTGTTTATGAAGTGAGAAAGACATTTAGCATTGGCATCAAGCAGTTCAATTAAACCGCATTGTGTAATCTGTGCATTTACCTTAAAGTATTGGGCTAGAAAATTCGCTTTCGCAATATTACTTTGTTTAGTTAAATAACTGAAAAGGAAGTCTGCATGTCCGTAAAATCCTCAACGCTTATCTTTAAAGCGACGTCTGTTATTACTTTTGGGGCTCTACTCCTGAGTAGTGCACTCAGCCCACTTGCCTACGCAACGGAATATCAAACACCACCTAAAATGATGGCTGATTTAGTGGATGCTCCTCGGCAGCCTGGCGCAACTTTATCTGATGATCGCAAATGGATAGCCTTCTTAAAACGTCCAGGCGCTCAGTCGATCATTGAGCTTGCTCAGGAGGAAGAAACACTCGCCGGGCTTAGAATCAATCCTGCTAACTTTTCGCCCGCAAGAAGCACGGGCTATACCGGTATAGAACTAAGATCTATGGACGGTGACACCAAAATAGATATCGAGGGTTTACCTGAAGGTAAAATAATGAGCGTTTCGTTTTCACCAAATGCAAAGCATCTCGCATTTATATTGGAAACGCCGGATAAGCTAACACTGTGGCGCTACGATCTACAAAAAAAGCAGGTGATGCAAGTAAGCTCGGCAGCTATCAACGCGTCGCTTGGCGGTGCTCGTTATACTTGGAAAAAAGACTCTAGCGGTTTCATTACTCGTTTAGCAATAGCCAAACCAGAGGATAAGCCTAGCCAGACACAAGCTAAACCACAGCCTATTATACAAACTAGTGATGGCAAAAAAGCAGCGGTACGTACATATTCTAATTTACTTAAAACGCCGTATGATGAAGCGCTTTTTACGTTTTTGACGACTTCACAACTAGCCGACATCAGTTTAAATGGTGAGATAACTAAGTTAGGCAAACCTGGCATAATCAGAGGGTATCAATATTCTCCAAATGACAAATATTTACTCGTCGCTCAGTACAAGAAACCTTACTCTTATTTAGTGCCTGCGAGCCGCTTTCCACTGTTAACACAAGTGTGGACACCTGAAGGTAAGCTCGTTAAAACCATTGCGGATCAGCCTTCTGGTGAGAGTATTCCAAAGGGTTTCGACTCAACTCAAGAAGGTCGTCGGAGTATTGGATGGCGCTCAGATAAAGGCGCAACCTTAGTATGGGCTGAAGCTCAAGACGGTGGGACAATGGAAGCAGATGTCGAATTTCATGACGCGCTTTACTCATTGCAAGCACCCTTCAATGCAGAACCAAAATTGATGATGAAAATTGAGCGTCGTTTTGCAGGGATTGAATGGGGTGATGATGATTTTGCCATGGTAAGTGACTGGCGATTCAGCGATCGTAAACTACGCTCTTGGAAGTTCAACCCAAGTCAGCCAGAGCAAGATAAAGTGCTGTTTCAGGAACGCTCCTACAACGACCGCTACAAAGATCCGGGTGACTTTGTCTACCACACTAACGAGTTTGGCGTAGATGTGATTAAAGAGGTCGACGGTAAAGTATTGTTAACTGGGCGCGGAGCATCGCCTAAGGGCAATATACCGTTTATGGATGAATACGACTTCAATAAACAAGAAAAGACGCGTCTATGGGAATCGGAAGCACCGTACTATGAAAGAGTGATTCAGCCCTTAAATGATATGGCGAGTAAAGTGCTAACTATAAGAGAGTCACAAACTCAGCAACCTAATTTTTTCATTCGTGATATCGCGTCTGGTGAGATTGAGCAGTTCACTCAATTTCCTCACCCTTCGCCAGCGTTTGTAGGAATAGAAAAAGAAAAAATAAACTATACCCGTGCGGATGGAGTTGAACTATCTGGAACGCTTTACTTACCCCCTGGTTATGACAAATCACAAGGGCCGTTGCCCGTATTAATGTGGGCATATCCTCTTGAATATAAAGATGCGGCTGTAGCCAGTCAGGTAACAGAGTCGCCCTTTGAGTTTGTGCGTGTAAGTTATTGGGGACCAATGCCGCATTTAGCCCAAGGTTTTGCGGTATTTGACGATCCGAAAATGCCTATTATTGGTAGTGGAGAGAGCTTACCTAACGACTCATTTAGAGAGCAGCTTGTGTCTAGCGCTCAGGCGGCGGTTGATGTGCTCGTTGAACGTGGCATAGCAGATAAAGATCGAATCGCGATAGCTGGCCACTCTTACGGTGCGTTTATGGTGGCTAATTTGCTGGCGCATAGTGATTTGTTCAAGGCAGGAATTGCGAGAAGTGGCGCTTATAATCGCACGCTGACACCTTTTGGTTTTCAAGGTGAGGAGCGCAGTTTTTGGGAGGGACAAGATGTGTATGCGAATATGTCGCCGTTTTTCCATGCTGAAAAAATCGATGAGCCTATGCTAATGATCCACGGTAGTGATGATCCAAATTCAGGTACATTCCCAATGCAGTCCGAGCGAATGTTTGCCGCACTTAAAGGACTTGGAGCTAACGCGAGATTAGTTATGTTGCCTCACGAACAGCACGGTTATCGTGCGCGCGAGTCGCTTTTACATCTACTATGGGAGCAATATACTTGGCTCGATAAATATGTTCAGAATAATACGTCTGAAACAAAGCCGGATGAGCAGTCTAGCGCAGCAACTTCAGAATAAATATTTCGAAGAGTGATCTGGCATCTTTGATGTTGTCTTTGTAGCCGGTGATAAACAGCGCGTGGATTTTGTTTATCATCGGTTTTTAGATCCTGCTTGGTACTTTGGTCCTCTGCAAGAATTTTCCCTATTACAAGAAACGTTTAACAAAACGGGTTGTTCCTTTTATTATCTTTGACAAACTTAAATTGAATTAGCTTCTATTAAAGGAAACGTTCGACGAGCATTATTTAAATCACTTATCTGCGGTGAGTAAAAATAACAAAGTTATTTTAGCTGAAAATATATACAATCAGCGGGGCTCTCTTGTTGCAAATAAAGGCCTTGAATTTGATTATAGCCTTGCTCAAAAAATTGCTAAACACAAATTACTCAAGCCTTTAGAACAGTCCATCGTCCTTTCATCAAATTTGAACCAAAGAACTTCGTTTGATTTCTTTAAGCAGCACTTAGAAAGTATGCAAGTATCAGACATTGTTCGCCAAAGTGGTCTGTTGAGCGACGCTCAGGATATATTCCATTTACTAAATCGCTATCCTTTAATCACACAAAAACTGACGGTTTTAGCGGAGCGCTTGCCAGATGTATTTGGGCGTTGTTTATCTACGTCAGTACTCGCTTTTGCATTGTGCAAAGAGCTTAAGAAGCCCACAACGACGATAGAAAATGTATTTCTCGCTAACCTACTCTCCGACATTGGTCTCCTGCATATCGATCCCAATGTAGTAAACAAGAAGGGTCAATACAACGAGCAGGAATGGAAAATGATGCAGGGGCATGTTGTGATCGCCAAACATTTTGCTGATATGGTGCCTAACCTACCCAGCATCGTCAGCCGAGCATTATTAGAGCATCACGAACGACTGGATGGATTTGGCTATCCTTTTGGAAAACAAGGCAGCCAATTGTGCGAAGAGGGTAAAATCATTGCTATAGTTGATCAAGCCAGTGCTCTTTATCGCAAACTGGTTAAGAATGGCCCATATTCATGGACTTCTGTCTTAGCGGTTATGCAAGTGCCCAGTTCCGCGTACGATCCCAACATCCATAGAGCTTTCATGCGTTTGTTTAAGCGCTTTCCCCTTGAATATAAACCTGCCTTTTCTGAAGATGAATTCAAGCAATTAATTCAGGTATGCATTCTCAAACGCGAAAGACTAAATTTATGGTTTAAGGAGTTTGCTAAAATATACAAAAACCACAAAGACATAATGGCTGACTCCAGCGACTTCAAACCATTATCCTTACTGCATCAATTGGAACAAACTGTAATTGCATCCGGCGTGCTCAGTAAAGCTCAGCATGACTGGTTGACCCATTTACAAACAAATCTGCGCAAACCGGATTTTATCGAAATTGAAGAATTTTCATTGGTACTTGATGAAGTCGAATATCAATGCTTTTTTGTGATGCGTAAATTAGTCACTGAGAAAGAAGATTTGATTAAACGATTTAACGGTCCGGATTTACCAGAGCTATATCTTGAGGGCTTAATGAGGATATTAAATGGGTAAATTGGCTGCGATAGGGCTTGTTTAGAATTTTACCCTACCGGAGCACCTACTCAAGCGAAAGGAATTAAGACGAATAAAGAAGCAATAAAGCTAGCTAGTTTAAATATAATGATTGCGAGAACCCGTGTTTGGCTCTGGTGCAAACGCTTGGTTTGTGTGTTATTAATACGCTAATTAATCTCAGATTTGGAACACCTTCATGCGCCATTTTCAACAAAGTTTTTTTCGCTTCTCGATACTGTTGCTTTCTCTTGTTGCCTTACAGGTTTCAGCCGCAAATAAAGACGAAAGCAAAGCGACTAGCGACAAGGCAATACCAAAACTCGTTGAATTTAAAAGCCAACACAAAGGCACATTTGGTGGTCAATCGGTTAAATATAACGCTGTAGCGGGTGAAATTGCATTATCCAACAAAGATGGGGATGTAACGGGCCACCTTTTCTCTACAACTTACCTACGTACCAACCATAAACAAGGCTCGAAAAGGCCGGTGACGTTTATATTCAACGGCGGGCCGGGCTCATCATCTATGTGGTTACATATGGGATTGTTGGGGCCGATGAAAGTTGATGTAAATAGCACCGCTGACGAAGATGATGGTGCGGCCCCTTATTCGATGTCGAATAACCCCGACAGCCTGCTCGATCAAACGGACTTGGTTTTCATTGACCCTATCGGAACTGGATTCAGCAGACTAGTCGGTAAGGGGGAGCCGAAAGACTATTGGAGCCTTAAAGCTGACACCGACTCTGTCGCGGAGTTTATTCGAATTTGGATAACGAAAAATAAACGTTGGAATTCACCAAAGTATATCGTTGGTGAGAGCTATGGTAGTCCTAGAGCGGCCGGCGTTGCGAGAGCACTTCGAAAAAATGGCATAGATATAGCGCTAAATGGCATCGTTATGATCTCCCAAGCTATGGACTATACGGGCAGTACGCCTATCGATGATAACTTAATTGCCTACGTTACGTTTTTCCCCACACTTGCTGCTATTGCGCATTACCATGGAAAAGCAGGAGCTGGTGAATCACTGGAAAGTTTTGTTGATAAAAGTAGAGTCTTTGCTACTGACGAATATTTGCCTGCACTATTTAAAGGTAACCAATTAAGCGAACAGCAAAAAAACGATATAGCGCAGAAAATGGCTACTTTCATTGGGCTCAATAAAGATTATATTCTGCGTTCAGACTTACGAGTTTTAACTTCACGCTTTTCAAAAGAGTTGTTAAGGGAGCAAGGCAAAACCGTTGGCTTTTTGGATGGACGATATGTTAGCTCTGAAATTGACCAAGTTGCCGGTAGACCCTCTGGTGATGCTGCCAGCGAAAGCATAAGCAGTGCATATGCAGTTGCAATTAACGAGTACTTCCAAGCAAAGCTGAAAGTTGATTTGGAAAGAAACTACAATATTAACTCCCCAGAAGTTGGGCGCCATTGGGATTGGTCGCCGATTGTAGATAATGCGTATGGTGAACCAGAGTTTGTTAACGTATCACGCATTCTGAGTGAGCAAATGCGCCGCAATAAGGACCTCAATATTCTTGTTGCCAATGGCTACTTCGATATGATTACTCCTTTCTTCGACGCTGAATATACGTTTGCGCGACACGGTATAAGAAAATCTCAGGTCACGATGACGTATTATCCAGCCGGCCATATGATGTATGTGAACGAACCTTCGTTCAAAGATCTCATCAAAGATATGCGAAAATTCATACAATAAACGTTGATAGGGTGATATGTCGCTATGTGAGAAGTTAGACGACATTTGCTGATGAATCATGGGTATGCGTGGGCTTTACAAACAACTCTAGGGATTTGCAAAGCGGAAGTGTTCACGATCTACGTCGACTAGTGTTAAGATGTCGCCATATTTTATTAGTGCGATTTATATCGTTAATATTACTGTTACGTTTTTAGGTTATCCATGGCAATCCCATTAACACCAAAGTTAGAAAAATACTTTAATCGTTTGTCTATAAAAAGCCGCTTTTTTAATAGGCTGCTTAGTTTCTTTTTCATGCCTTTTGTTTTCAAAAGTGGCCTGAAAATGAACTTTGTTGAAGACGACTATTACGCGATCCTGCCAAAAAGGCGGATGAACGTAAATTGGTATGGAACTATGGCCGGTGGTGCAATTTTAGGTAACTCAGAATTAGCGGCAGGGTCTTATTTGTTCATGCTAACGAAAGGTGAATATCGAATGATTTGCACTCACCTAAACTACCGATTTTTATTACCATCACTCGATGCAATCATGTACAAAGCGTATGTTGACTTAGAAGAGTTAGCAGAAAAATTAAAAGCGGGTGGTAAATTCAACATTGATATGACGATAAAAGTATTCAGAACCAATAAAGAAAAGAATAAATCAACACGACGTATTGGCTCTGGCACGATCAGTTTTCATATGTGGCCTGTGGGTAACTAAGCTTGTCTAATACTTTACACAATGCGTTTTATTTGGCTTGCTCATGGCTCTGGTGTCTAGGCGGTTTTTTTCCTCTTATACTCAACAGAGACTACGGATGGCCAGCGTTAGCTGCGTTCACTATTTTTAATATAGGCGGTGCAATTGCGATGGGCTTTTATTTTAAAAAGCCTCAACAGCAACAATCTTTTGAGCGTGAATATAAGCCTGCCATTGCGACATTTTCTTACGTCACAATTGCCTACCAGTTATTCTTTATTAGCTGGCTGGGTGCAATGATTGATCAACCCCTGTTAATGCCAAGTATGCTGGCAATTGGCTTTGTGATTTATTTGAGTAAAGGTTTTATAAACTACTGGGCTTTAGCTTTTTATCTGCTTGCGATTGGTTTATTTGTAAGCTTTTTGGGTTACGAGTGGCCAACCATCAACTTTAACGCCAAGCAATATTGGCCGCATGCAGTATTACCACTCGCTATTGGGTTTATCTTTTCACCTTATTTGGACATCACGTTCCATCGAGCTTATAGGGAAAGTAAGAACCCGAAACTAAGTTTTTCTATTGGTTTTGGTGTCTTGTTTCTAAGTTTGCTTGTCTTGGTGTTTTGTTACGCGGGAAGCCTGGGTGAAGTATTTTTCAAACAAGCCTTACCATCTGCAATTCTTTATCCGATTATTGGCTTTTTAGTTTTGCAAACCGCATTCACAATTGCCGCTCATTGCAGTGAATTAAGTACTCAAAAATATATAAAACCCTCACTACTCGCCAGCGCTATTGGACTTGTATCCTTGCTTTTTGTAAGTTTATTGTCATATGTGAAAGGAAGCTCTATTCCTCTATTTAACTTGCCGCTGGAAGAAACAATTTATAAAGGCTTTTTATTTTTCTACAGCTTGGTTTTCCCACTTTACCTTGTGTTCGGAAAATCAAAATCAACTCTTTTTTGGTTGTTGGGCTTGTGCACTCCCGCTTATGCTATTGGGTTTTTAATAGGTGGTGAGCATAGTTATACACTGACTGTTGGTGTGGCTATTATGTTCATAGCAGTGCTGTTAAAACGCGGTGAATTCTCACGTAAAGTACTTAATTAAACTCAATTCGAAGAATTTTTGGCTTATTTCTTAGTTCACTTAAATTTTATCATCTCATTTGCAGGTATGGGTTTGCTAAAGAAGAAGCCTTGCACATAATCACAATCTAATTTATTCAGTAAGGTTAGCTGCTCCTCCTGTTCAACGCCCTCGGCTACAACGGTTAAGCCTAGGCTATGAGCCATGGCAATCGTTGCTTTCACTAAGTCACAATCCTCTTTATTCAAGGTAATGCCGTTGATAAAGCTACGATCAATTTTGAGTACATCAAATGCGTATTGGCGCAAGTAACTAAGCGATGAATAACCTGTACCGAAGTCATCCATTGATAATTTTATACCGAGATCATGCAATTCAGTTAAAGTGGCATCGATGTAGGAACTCCCCGTCATCAAAACCCCTTCCGTAATTTCAAACTCTAATCTACTCGCGCTTATTCCCTCTTTATGTAGCGATTCTTTAATAAACGAAACTAAATTGTTATCTCTAAATTGACGTGGCGAAACGTTTACCGCCATGTTGTAATTCCCTTTATGCTCATTCTCCCATAGCTTCAAGAATTGCAATGCTTGCTGAATAACAAACTCACCAATGGGGACGATGATGCCGGTTTGCTCTGCAATAGGAATAAACTCATCAGGGCGGATATTGCCTAACACAGGACTGTGCCAACGAAGCAGAGCTTCTGCACCCGTCACTCGACCGCTTTTAACGTCAAGCTGAGGCTGAAAATATACTTCGAATTCACTGCGTTCAAGCGCGCCATGCATTTGTTCTTCAATTTCAAAACGACGCAGCATGATGATATTCATTTCTTTGGTATAGAAGGAGTAGGTGTTGCGGCCCATCTCTTTTGCTTGATACATTGCCGTATCGGCATTGCGCAATAAATCAGATGCGCCAGTGCCATTTTCTGGGGATATAGCGATACCAATACTAAGCGTTAAAATTAACTCTCGATTATCAATTTTGAAAGGCTCTCGAAAAAGAGTGAGCAGATTTTCAGCGACATCTAAGGCGTTGTAATCTTCGTTAAGAGTTCTCAGCAAAACAATAAATTCATCACCACCTAAGCGCCCAACCGTATCTTGTTTGCGCACTGCTAAGTTCAATCGTCTCGCGGCTTCAATTAATAACTTATCACCTGCTTCGTGCCCTAAGGAATCATTCACTTTTTTGAAATCATCTAAATCCAAGAAAAGAACCGCTGTTTTTTCGGTATTTCTTTCAGCATCCTTTAACATTTGTGACAAACGATCGAGTGATAAGAAGCGGTTAGGAAGCGATGTTAAGGCGTCAAAGTATGCATGCTGACGAATCAGTTCTGCTGATTTATGTTGTTCAGTAATGTCCCGAACGATAATTACAAGTTGATTGTAAGCACTAAGATGGCTAATTCTGGCTTCGAAATGAGTTAAGCCATTTGGTAAATCTAGTTCATACTCAAAGCTGGTTACGCCACCATTTTGTACTGTTTTTGCAATGTTCAAACGAAATTTTTTATCGACGTCTGGAGGGAGGATCCCCACCATGTTTTTGCCTATAATTTCATTTGGCGGCAAGTAGAGTTTCGTTTTATTACTTGCATAGTAATCGAGAATAAGACCATCGTCGGCCAAAAGGAAAAATATGTCAGGTGTTGCTTTGAGAACCACGTCAAGCATACTTTCTTTGAATACGGCTTGAGCTTGAGCGTCTTTAAGGTCCGCTAGATTAATATCAATACAATACATTTCTTTTTCATTGTTTTGATTTGTAAACATGACGTGGCTTGAGAAAACATGCACATCATCGTTATTTTTACTGCGTAAGGTAAGTTCGGCCGCAGGGATCTCTATCCCTTTGTTCAACCAATCAGTGTGCGCAGACACCACGATATCCCGCATTGGCTTAGGAATAATGAGATCTTCTATTCTTTGGCCAAGTGCCTCAGCTTGGCTGTATCCGTAGAGTGCTTCGCTTCCTTCATTCCAATAGACTACTTTGCGTTCCTCATCGTAGCCTTGAACAGAGATAGCTCCTACTGCATCGAATAACTGATGAATAGCGTCATTAATAATATTTGTGCGGGCTAAAATATCGCTAATCTGATTTCATCCATTTTAGTTGAGAAAGAAAAAACGAAAAAGACTGATAACATTAATTACATACTGCTCTTTATAAATCATTCTTACCCTGTTAGACCAATCAATTCAGTAAACAAATTAATGCCTACTTATAACAATATATACGTGTTATTCATTGTTATCGACCAAATTTATTGTATTTATAAAAAAAATGTATCGATTTATGAAAATTATATGAATAAGGCGGACAGTAGAGCTTGATGCAATCAAAATTTATAACAAACGCTAGAAAGCGCCATTATGCTTGAGTTATAAGAATAGTTTTTATATTTATTATCATGTTAAAGGCAGCCGCCACAGCTACCGCAGCGCCAGTCACTTCGGTTAACCGCCTCGTAAAACCATTCTACCGTTTGTTCATTAAATGGAATATCTTGTTGATCGAATAACTCGATTAACCAGTCGGCTTTTTGGTTAATCCACTCTTCTAGCTCAAGCCCTTCGGCATAGTCTTCATCATCGGGAAATAACCAACTGTATATGCCAAACGTATCCATATGATTGTCAGCTAGGGGACTCGGTAATATTAGCAGGCGGCCTTCATACTTTATTATCCAATGACCTAAACATAAGGTGTTGCCCTTCGCGGACCAACTCGCTTCAAATGGATTTTCTTGGTGGGGTAAGTCGTGCATACAGCTCTGCTATTGTCTGTTTATTTGCGTTTATAATGGAATGCAAACTAGGCATTTGACGGCAAATGCCTAGTTGTGTTGGCGTGTTATTGCATTAACATTGACTCATCAATATTAAACTCAAAACCTTTGATTTCGGCTTCACTAACTAAACGATGTAAGTATTGTGATATGGCCTTTCTGTGCACTTTATCGTTCAAATACTTTTGAATTTTGTCTTCAACTAAATCGTAAGTTAATGGCTTACCTTCAATTTTTCTGATCACTTCAACAATGTGATAACCAAATCTTGATTCAACAGGAGTACTCATCAAACCTAAGTCTGCAGCAAACACTTGGCGTTCAAACTCACTCACAGTTTGACCGGTAGACAATTGTCCTAAGCTACCACCTTGCTCTTTTGATGGACATACTGAGTACTTTCGCGCAGCTTCTGTAAAGCCGATTTCACGCGTCTTTAGCTGCTCTATTAATTGCTCAGCAATTGCTAGCATTTCCGCTCGGTGCTCTAAATCTTTAGGATCTGCTGCGAGTAAAATATGATTGGTTTCAACTAAGGGGGACGACGTAAACTGCTCTGGATTTGCCTCAAAGTAGCGTTTGCACTCATGCTCTGTGGCTTCTGGCGCATATATTTCTTGATCGAATAATGAATCGATAAGCGCAGGATCTTTTTCAAGAAGTTCTCTATCAACCTGCTCAGTTAATCCTTTTTCTTGCGCTTTCTGCGCGATCAACTCTGCAATAATGAGTGACTGTGCCGCTTGAACCATGGCTTGACGACGAGATTCAGCTGGATGATATTGAACTTCAGCATCAATAGCTGAGGCAGGTATTGCATTGCCGTTTACGAGAATGTCAGGGGTATTTGTAAGTGACATTATGATTCCTTAAACACGAATAATGAACGAGATAGAAAGTTGGCGTCCTTGCCCATTTTCACACCTTTATTTTCCTTGGCTCTCAATGACTCTCTATTAACTTTTCTGACGAACGATTTGGTAGTTTCTGCGTATGTACTGCACTGGAACACTCCAGATATGCACAAGTCGACTAAATGGGAATAAAACAAACAATGTAATACCCAAAGTAACGTGCATTTTGTATAGCCAATGTACGCTAGAAATATATTCAACAGCTTCAACTGGACGCAGGGTTAGTAAATATCTTGACCAGCTCATTAGGTTGTACATCACTGAGCCATCCATATGACCTGCAGAGATAAATATCGTAAACATACCAATGATTAACTGCAGGTATATGAGTAATAGAATTGAGGTATCCATTTTACTGCTTGTCGCTTTTATTCTAGGGTCGAATAAGCGGCGATAAACTAACATTGTCAAACCGATAAAACACAGGACACCAAAGAAACCACCCACACCCATCGCTATGATTTGCTTAGCCGCCATAGTAATACCAAGCGCATGCCACAGCTCATAAGGTAATACTAAGCCAGCGAAGTGGCCCATCAGTATCATAATGATACCCACATGAAACAATATGCTCGCTATACGGAAGTTCTTACTGCTGAGCATTTGACTAGAGCCTGTCTTCCAAGTGTATTGCTCTCGGTCATATCTAACCAAGCTGCCCAGCAGGAAAACACCAAGAGCTACGTATGGGTAGATCCCAAAAAATAAGGTATTGATAAATTCCATGACTAGCTCCTTACACTTTCGTTGTTCAGCTTGTTGGCTGCGTCTATAAACTGGATGGGCACATCTTGATCGCGACGTTGCGTTTCAGACGGCTTCGATGTGTTGCTTGGGCATCCACCGTTGACGGCATCGCCACCAAAGGTAACTGCTTCTTCTTCCCACACTTTATCGAGGGCTTTTTTGGTGTCGTCGCGCTTCTCATCTTTGACTTGTTCACGCAAAGCATCCAAGTCAACTTCCATTTCACTTAAATTAACGAGTGAATTGAAGATGGCACTGTAATTACATTCACGTTTCTCTAGTCGAACTGTTAGAAGGGCTAAGATAGGTGCGATGTCCTGCAACCAACCTTTGGCGTTGTCGTCACCCTGGGTGCTAACAAACTCTAAGAACAAAGGGATGTAATCAGGTAATTCTCTAACACCAATATCCAAGCCTGCGGCTTTGTATTGCTCTAGCAAATCGACCATGGCTTGACCACGATCCCTAGACTCACCATGAATATGTTCATAAATGAGCAAAGAGAGCGAACGGCCGCGCTCAAACAAGCCGTCGTAATCAGATTGCCAATCTAACAAACTGTCACCAAAACGTTGCTCTACAAAAGCAAGTAGGGCGGTTTTGTCAGATTCATTTAGATTATTATCATTGGCAATGAGATCTGAAATCTCCTTGCCATGCGCATATAAAACATCGCTCGGGTAGTCGATGAGTCGGGACAAAATACTGAGTATTTTCATTAGTCTTGTACCTCAACTGGAATAACTTGGCGAACGGTTTGCTTTTTACTACCGAACAAATCTGACTCGCTATCACCGCTGCTACATCCGTTACCGAAGGTGAAACCACAACCTGATTTCATGTCATAGGCATCTTCTGCATAAGCTTTGTGGCTAGTTGGAATGACGAAACGATCTTCGTAATTCGCTAAGGCCATGTAACGATACATCTCTTCAACTTGATCCTCAGTGATACCAGCTTGCTCAAGTGCCTCAAGGTTCACTTCGCCATCCACTTGTTGAGAACGTTTAAATATGCGCATAGCCATCATGCGTTCTAGTGCACGTTCAACCGGCGCTTCATCACCTGCAGTTAACATGTTCGCAAGGTATTTCATTGGTATACGTAAAGACTTCAGGTCAGGGAAAACGCCCTTCATCGGCACTTTATTCGCCGCAACTGCATTTTGAATTGGGCTTAGTGGCGGTACATACCAAACCATCGGCAACGTTCTGTACTCTGGGTGTAGTGGTAAAGCCACTTTCCAGTCCATTGCCATTTTGTAAACCGGAGATTCTTGAGCTGATTTCAACCATGCATCAGGTATCCCTTCTTTACGTGCAGCTTCTTGAACAGCTTCATCAAATGGGTCTAAGAAAATGTCGCATTGTGCTTGATACAGATCTTTGTCGTTTGCAACAGATGCTGCTTCTTGAACACGATCTGCGTCATAAAGCATGACACCTAAGTAACGAATACGGCCTACGCATGTTTCTGAACAAATAGTAGGTTGACCCGCTTCTATTCTTGGGTAGCAGAAAATACATTTCTCAGATTTTCCGGTTTTCCAGTTGTAGTAGATCTTTTTGTAAGGGCAACCGCTAACACACATTCTCCAACCGCGACATTTGTCTTGGTCGATTAATACAATACCGTCTTCTTCACGCTTATAAATTGCGCCAGATGGGCATGAAGCAACACACGCTGGGTTGATGCAATGTTCACACAAACGTGGCAAATACATCATGAAGGTCTTTTCAAACTCACCATACATATCAGCTTGTATTTGATTGAAGTTGGAATCGGCACGGCGTTTTGAAAACTCCGTTCCTAGAATTTCTTCCCAGTTAGGACCCCATTCAATTTTTTCCATGCGCTTACCTGTAATAAGTGAGCGTGGTCTAGCAACGGGTTGATGCTTGCTTTCGCCTGCTTTGTGCAAGTGCTGATAATCAAAATCAAAGGGTTCGTAGTAATCATCAATACCGGGCAAATCTGGGTTGGCAAAAATGTTAGCGAGAATACGTAACTTACCACCTTGTTTCGGTGTTAATTTACCGTCTGCTTGACGTTTCCAGCCTCCGTTCCATTTCTCTTGGTTTTCCCATTCTTTCGGGTAGCCAATACCTGGTTTGGTTTCAACGTTATTAAACCACGCATATTCAACACCTTCGCGCGAGGTCCAAACATTTTTACAAGTAACTGAGCAAGTGTGACAACCTATGCATTTATCTAGGTTAAGCACCATGCCGATTTGAGCTCTTACTTTCATGATTAGCTCTCCGCCTTGGAATTATTAGGAACAGTATTAAGAGTATTATTAACAGCACTGTTAAATTCATCGCTACCTTGATCGACACTGTCTTCGTCAAGCCAATCGACTTTCGCCATTTTACGTACTACAACGAATTCATCGCGGTTACAGCCGACTGTGCCGTAGTAGTTAAAGCCGTAAGATTGCTGAGCATAACCACCTATCATGTGAGTCGGTTTCATGACACAACGCGTTACCGAGTTATGAATACCACCACGCGTCTTGGTCATTTGTGAGCCAGGTATGTTAACAATGCGTTCTTGTGCGTGATACATCATGCTGACGCCTTCAGGCACACGTTGTGAAACAACCGCACGAGCAGCGATAGCACCGTTGACGTTGAACACTTCAATCCAGTCGTTATCAACAATATCAGCACGTTTAGCATCTGCTTCAGAAATCCAAACGATGGGGCCGCCTCGTGACAGCGTAAGCATGAGTAAGTTGTCAGAATAGGTACTGTGAATCCCCCATTTCTGGTGTGGTGTTAAAAAGTTAAGTGCAATTTCTTTGTTTCCGTTTGGATCCGAGTTCATTATCGGTTTAACGGTTTTCAAATTAATGGGTGGCTTATAAACACACATTGTTTCGCCGAAATCGCGCATCCATTCGTGATCTTGATAGAACTGTTGGCGGCCTGTGACGGTTCTCCAAGGGATCATCTCGTGCACGTTGGTATAGCCTGCATTGTAAGAGACATGCTCATCTTCAAGACCGGACCAAGTTGGCGAACTGATGATTTTTCTTGGTTGTGCTTGCACATCGCGAAAGCGGATTTTTTCCTCTTCTTTGGCTTTTGCTAAGTGAGTATGGTCGAGGCCAGTAAACTCACCGAGGGCTTCCCAAGCTTTCACCGCTACTTGGCCATTTGTTTCCGGAGCAAGTGACAAGATCACTTCACATGCATCAATTGCAGATTCAATTTTTGGACGACCTTTATTTGCGCCTTCCTTAGTATGTGTGCGATTGAGTTCGCCTAAGAATTTGACTTCATTGTCGGTGTTCCAGTTAATGCCTTTGCCACCATTACCTAGTTTTTCCAACAATGGGCCAACCGAAGTGAAGCGAGCATAAGTATTTGGATAATCACGCTCGACTTCCACAAAATTCGGTGCTGTTACACCAGGAATGAGGTCGCATTCGCCTTTCCACCAAGCTTTTACGCCAAATGGTTGCGCTATTTCAGCAGGCGTATCATGCAGAATTGGAACAGACACTAAGTCTTTTTCAACACCTAGGTGACCTTCAGTCATATCCGAAAATGCTTTGGCGATGCCTTTGAAAATTTCCCAATCAGAGCGAGATTCCCAAACTGGATCTACCGCGGCACTTAATGGGTGAATAAACGGATGCATATCAGATGTATTCAAATCGTCTTTTTCATACCAAGTCGCGGTAGGAAGAACAATATCTGAGTACAAGCAGGTGGTGGACATTCTAAAGTCGAGAGTGACTAACAAGTCCACTTTACCCTCCGCCGCTTCGTCTACCCATTTCACATCTTCAGGCATTTTACCGCCTTGCTCACCCAGATCTTTACCTAGCAAACCATGCTTGGTGCCTAGTAAATGGCGAAGCATGTATTCATGACCTTTACCCGATGAGCCAAGCAAGTTTGAACGCCAGATAAACATGTTGCGAGGGAAGTTTTTAGGGTTCTCAGGCTCAATGCATGCAAAGTTCAAATCGCCAGATTTAAGCTGCTCAACAGCATAATCTTTTGGTGATTTACCAGCAGCTTCAGCATCTTTACAAAGTTGTAATGGGTTCATACCGAATGCAGGCGCTGAAGGTAACCAACCCATGCGTTCTGCTCTGGAATTGAAGTCAATAATAGAGCCAGCCCATTTCTCTTTGTTTGCCATGGGGGAAATAACTTCCGTCATTTCTAATTTTTCGTAACGCCATTGGCTAGAATGGTTATAGAAGAATGAAGTACCGTTCATGTGGCGAGGCGGACGCTGCCAATCAGTACCAAATGCTAATGGCTGCCAACCTGTTTGAGGACGCAGTTTTTCTTGACCCACATAGTGAGCCCAACCGCCACCACTTTGACCAACACAACCGCACATCATTAGCATGTTAATCAAACCACGATAGTTCATATCCATGTGATACCAGTGGTTCATACCAGCACCCACGATAATCATGGAGCGACCGCGTGTTTTGTTTGCGTTGTCAGCAAATTCACGAGCGATTTTGATGACTTCTGAACGAGGTACGCCAGTGATTTGTTCCTGCCATGCTGGTGTGTATGGAATGTCGTCATCGTAGCTTGAAGCAACATTCGCATCATCATAGCCGTTATCAACGCCATAGTTAGCAAGCGTTAAGTCAAACACTGTTGCAACATACACTTCTGATCCATCAGCAAGTGTCAGTTTCTTAGCCGGTACTTTACGTGGCAAAATGTCGTCATGTTCGGTGTTTTGGAAATAACCAAATTCGTGCTCTGCACCACCAAAGTAAGGGAAGGAGACATTCACTAACTCGTCATGTGAGCCTTTCAGACTAACGCGTAAATCAAGCTTGTCACCCGATTTACCATCGGTTTGCGTAATGTTCCACTTGCCTTTTTCACCCCAGCGGTAACCAACAGAACCCGTTGGCGAAACTAACTCACCATCCACGTCATTGATGGAAATGGTTTTCCATTCGGGATTGTTTTCTTGGCCAAGATTTTGTTGTAAGTCTGAAGCGCGTAAGAAACGACCTTGGTATAGGCTGCCATCTTCTGCTTTGTCTAACATTACCAATACCGGGAAGTCAGTGTAACGTTTCACATAGTCTGTGAAATACTCAGAAGGGTTTTCTAGATGGAACTCTTTTAAAATAACATGTCCGAAGGCCATTGCGAGAGCAGCATCAGTACCTTGTTTCGGTGCTAGCCATTGATCTGTCAATTTAGCTACTTCAGAGTAATCTGGTGTGATACCGATTACTTTTGTGCCTTTATAGCGTACTTCTGTTAGGAAATGCGCATCTGGTGTTCTTGTTTGCGGAACGTTAGAGCCCCAGCAAATTATGTAGTTTGAGTTATACCAATCAGCTGATTCCGGGACATCAGTTTGCTCACCCCAAACTTGTGGCGAAGCGGGTGGAAGATCGCAATACCAGTCGTAGAAACTTAAACAGTTACCGCCAATGAGTGATAAGTAACGCGCGCCTGCTGCATATGACACCATGGACATTGCAGGAATAGGAGAAAAGCCTGCGATACGATCTGGTCCATAAGTTTTTGTTGTATAAACGTTTGAAGCAGCAATGATTTCGTTTACTTCTTTCCAGTTAGCACGAACAAATCCGCCTAAACCGCGTTGTTGTTTATATTCTTTTGCTTTGGCTGGATCTTCTACAATAGAGCCCCATGCTTTAACGGGGTCTTTGTGTTCAAGTTTTGCAGCACGCCATAGTTTGACTAAGCGCTTACGAATTTTAGGATGCTTTAAACGGTTCGCGCTATAAATATACCACGAGTAGCTAGCGCCACGAGGACAGCCACGAGGCTCATGATTAGGCAAGTCTGGACGTGTGCGAGGGTAATCAGTCTGCTGAGTTTCCCACGTAACTAAACCATCCTTCACATAGATCTTCCAACTGCAAGATCCAGTACAGTTAACACCATGAGTTGAGCGCACAACTTTATCGTGCTGCCAGCGACGGCGATAACCATCTTCCCAATCTCGGTTTTCTTCAGTTGTTACGCCATGACCATCAGAAAACGATTCTTCTTTGCGTTTAAAAAACTGCAATCTGTCTAAAAAGTGACTCACGCCAGACTCCTTGGTTAATATGATTACAGCAATTTTCCCGGGTGGTAAATTGCCGCAAATTCAAGCTATAGCTGGATTAAAGTCGATATTTATGTGGTAAACAAGAGGGTCAAAATGGTGCTCTCAACACGGAGTACCACCAAAGAGGTAGACTGGGTTTTATGACTTTTCCTTTGGTTTAAAGGGGTATAGACTGATGAGAATCAAAAAGGTGATTTTAAAATAAGCTTGTTATTCTTTGTAGGTATCACTTTAGATTCGGGAATAAACAACGATGGGTAATAAATGATAAAGAATTTCTTTCATTCTACCGTGTTCAAAATTGCAGGCCTCATGTTCCTTGTGAGTTTTATGGCAATTGCGAGTATGTTCAGTTCTGTATTTATCAGTGATGGTGCACAAAATGATGCGGCGTCCATCAACACTGCGGGTTCTTTGCGTATGCAAAGTTTTCGAATGGCAAGCTATGCCCAAACAGAAAGCAAATCTAACGAAGATATTGCCCGCTTGCAGGAAATGATTGAAAAGTTTGAAAATGATTTAACGACAGGTGTACTGATTAACAAACAGGCATTAATGGCAGGTGAAGAATCTGATGAACTGCTTAAAATCATAAACGCGCAATGGCAAACTAAAATTAAGCCCTTGATAACATCAAACTCAAATTTAAACCCAAACGAACAAGTTGAGTTAAATCGACAAATTGAAGCCTTTGTTACAACCTTAAACGAGCTAGTGTTAAGTTATCAAAAGCATGCAGAAGCAAATATCGCAACAATTCGACTAATACAAAGCGTGGCATTATTTTCTACCTTAATGTTAATTGGTTTTGCGATGCTTATCGTAAATCGACACATTGAGCGCCCTCTGTCTCGTTTAATAATGGTGGCTAATCAAATTAGCCGTGGCGACTTTACGATGCGAGCTGATGATAGTGGTAAAGATGAACTTGCAGTTCTAGCTAAAACATTTAATAAAATGAGTGATTCTATTTATCGTTCGCAAAGTCAGTTAGAGGGGCAAGTGCAGCGTAAAACACAAAGATTACAGCGCTCCAATCAATCTTTAGATTTACTCTATAAAATATCTAATAAACTCAATAATTCAGACCCTGCAAAAATAGACTATCAGCCTGTATTAGAACAACTCGCTACCGTGACAGGTATTGAAGATCTGGATCTCTGTATAATGACAGTGCAGGGTGATGGTCCTTATGAACACCTTGTTAGCGCTAGCAAGGACTTACCAGAAAAGTGTATTCAGCATCAGTGTGGCGATTGCACTGAACACAACGAAATTTTTCCAAATGTTGGCAACAATTTACGCTACCAACTTACCCATAATGGCGAAAATTATGGCGTTTTTAGTGTCAACCCACCTCAAGGAAAACCCTTAGAAGATTGGCAACATCAATTATTTGAGGCTGTGGCTGAACAAATATCATCAGGTTTAAGTATGAAGCATCAACTCGAACAGAGCCGTCGTATGGCGTTGATGAACGAGAGAACTGTTATAGCCCGGGAATTACATGATTCTCTTGCGCAAGCCTTATCGTATTTGAAAATGCAGGTAGCTATGCTGCAAAAGCTGCAGAAAAAAGAGAATGCACAAGCACAAATTGAAGAAGTGGTTGATGAATTAAAAGGTGGCTTAGCCGCGGCATATAGCGAGCTTAGAGAGCTACTGACCACCTTTAGGCTTAAACTTGATGGTCAAGGTATTAAAGCAGCACTTGAGCAAACCATTGAACAATTAAAAACTCGCTCTGAAACGATAGAGTTTGAATTAGATTATCAGGTCAGCAACATTCCGTTTACGCCGCAAGAAGAAATTCACTTATTGCAAATTGCTCGAGAAGCAACACAGAATGCGTTTTATCATTCCCAAGGATCTAAAATTGTTATCGCGATAGAAAGCAATAATCTCTCGGAAGTGACTTTGTCGGTGCGAGATAACGGCGTGGGTATTCCCGGCGATCCAAATAAGCTTAACCATTATGGTTTAGCAATTATGAAAGAAAGAAGCCGTAACTTGGAAGGAAGCTTGAGCATTGAGCGGGTTGAAACTGGCGGCACAGAAGTCAAATTCAGCTTTATTCCGGAATATGCCAAGGAAATTACTGAGAAGCTGCAGCAAGCCTAACAAGCACGTCATTCGTCCAGTTTAAGGAAATGTAATAATGCGTTTTGTTTATCTTCCAATAGATCTGCAAGCGTGAATTGCTTTAAGGTATCTAAAAAAGCTGTCGTAGCTAAATTGAAGGCTTGCTTTAGCCTGCATGCAGGTAAAATAACGCACTTTTGTTTCTCGCAGTCTATGATCTCTAGTGAGTTTTCCATCATAGTGACCATCTCACCTACGTTAATATCACGCGCCTCTTTGGCAAGATAGAAGCCACCACCTTTGCCTCTTTTAGTCTCAATTATCTTAGCCTGCCCAAGTTGATGGACTATTTTATTAATGTTATTGCGCGATATATCGTAGGCTTTGCTTAACATATCAATGTTAGCCCGCTCGCCTTTTGGTAATAAGGCTAAGAAAATGAGTATTCTCATCCCATAATCGGTGTGTCGCGTGAGTTGCATAAATGCTCTTTAATTATTTCCTTTGGATTACAAAAAATAAGATACATCTAATAAGTATTTTTATAAAGCACTTAATAAACCTTCACTGTGATTGCATCAGAATTTGTAGATAGAGCCATTAAACAGATTCATTCAAACTTACACCCATTCTGACTTGTACCCCATAAGTGTTACCTCTTAAAACCTTAATCTTTAAACATGCATATTATTTACATCTTTAAATTAAACGCTAAACTCAAACCATGTTTTTTATTTTTAATCTGCTTTTAGAAGGAAGCATTTATGTCTTATTTAGATTGGTCAATTGGTGATATCGCCACACAAGTTCCGGGCGCAACAGGCGTTCTTTTCGAGCATAAAATTAATTTTTGTGGTGATGGACCTAGATCGCTAACAGAAGTAATCAAACGCAAACAGCTCGATGAAAATTTAATTAATACTCAATTGGCAAACTTAGTCACAAGAGATGCTGACAAAATTGACTACAACAGTATGAGCAATGCTGAACTCATTGAACATATCCTAAGGCGCTATCATGAGGTTCATCGTGTTCAATTAGCTGAACTTATTCGATTGGCTGCAAGAGTAGAATTAGTACATTTTGAAAAACCCCAATGTCCTTTGGGACTCGCAAAACACCTTTCTCAAATGCAAACAGATTTAGAGCAGCATATGCAAAAAGAAGAAAACATATTATTTCCCATTTTGATGCAAGAATTCGCGCCCACTGTGCAGGGGCCAATTAGTGTAATGAAAGAGGAGCACTTAGATCACATGCAAGATATTGAAACAATTTATAAGTTAACTAACGACGTCACCTTGCATCCAGGTGCCTGCAATACTTGGACGGCTCTATACTTGGGCTTACAGGAATTTATCAGTGATATAAACATGCATATTCATGTTGAAAATGACATTTTATTCGCTCGTCAAAGTTACTAAATATTGATCTAGATCGCCCATATGTTGTGTTTATGAATTATAAATACACAACATATTGTGCTTTAGAGAGATTGGAATGTTT
The DNA here is from genome assembly GCF_047250385.1 of Glaciecola sp. MF2-115. Lineage (NCBI taxonomy): Bacteria > Pseudomonadati > Pseudomonadota > Gammaproteobacteria > Alteromonadales > Alteromonadaceae > Glaciecola > Glaciecola sp. MF2-115. The sequence continues at coordinate 41,713 of NZ_JBLBVM010000042.1, read as the reverse complement.
AATACGCTTGCCCCTCAAATTCTATTTCAAGAAGTTCCTGATGAAGTCAGTTTAGGCTTTACGGTGATGGGCTGTCAGCTTAGATGCAAAGGCTGCCATAGTACCGATACTTGGTCTGAAGATGGTGGCAGCCCGTTAACTGCAGAAATATTTAGAACCTACCTAAAGCAATATGTCGACTATATATCCTGCGTAATATTTTTTGGCGGTGAATGGCAAGCTGAAAAGTTAATAGAAATGTTGGATATCAGTCATGATTTTAAACTCAAGACTTGTTTGTATACGGGTTTAAATCAAGTGCCAGAAAAAATAATAAAGCGACTCACATTTCTTAAAACTGGTCCGTGGATTAGGGAGCTAGGTGGATTAGACCAAGCAACGACGAATCAAAAATTTATAGAAGTGTCGAGCAATCGCATCCTAAATCATAAATTCCAGGAGACACACTGACATGTTGAAACTACCTAAAGAACACATCGCACAAAAGCTCGATTTTATAGACCATTACATGCAAGCTCAAAATGCCGCAGATGGCGCTCGCTTAGATGCGAATGCAAACGTAACGCAAAAGAACATAGCAACTCTAGAAGCTGAGCTAATGAAAGATTATTTCATTCAAGTAAATAGAGCTCAGGTTCAAAAACGAATTAAAAAACTATTTGGTGCACCATTGGCAAAAGAGTATGTTCGTCAAATTGAGAATCATGAAATATATGTGCACGATGAAACAAGCTTAAAGCCCTATTGCGCTTCAATTACGATGTATCCATTTTTACTCGATGGACTAACAAAATTAGGTGGAGAGTCAAAAGCCCCTCAGCATTTAGAATCTTTCTGTGGAAGTTTTGTTAATTTGGTTTTTGCGATTAGTGCTCAATTCGCAGGTGCGATTGCCACGGTCGAATTTCTTATTTACTTTGATCACTTTGCGCGCCGAGAGTTTGGTGAAGCGTATTTAACGACGCACACTAAACAAATTCAGAATCACCTCCAGCACGTTGTTTATGCAATCAATCAGCCTGCCGCGGCTAGAGGATATCAAAGCGTATTTTGGAATATTTCTTTGTACGACAAATGCTACTTTGATTCAATGTTTGGAGACTTTGTTTTTCCAAATATGGATAAACCGGAGTGGGAGAATATTAAAGCAATACAATCATTCTTCTTGGAATGGTTCACCGCCGAGAGAGATAAGGCAATATTAACATTCCCCGTTGTGACTGCAGCGATGTTGACGGAAGATCAGAAAGTAAAAGATCAGGAATTTGCGAGCATGTGTGCTCAATCCATGAGTAGTGGCGGTTCATTTTTCGTGTATCAATCGGACAGTCCAGATTCACTCGCTTCCTGTTGTCGCTTGCGTAACGAAATAGTGGACAACACCTTCTCATATAGTCTTGGTGCAGGTGGTGTTTCAACAGGATCCGTGAACGTTATTACAGTGAACATGAATCGTTTGATACAGGACGGACGGAACCTAGAAAAAGAAATCGATAAAATTCATAAATACCAAGTGGCTTACCGAAGCTTAATGCAGGACTATTTGGATTTGAACGCACTGCCAGTCTACTCTGCAGGCTTCATTGATATGAACAAGCAATTTTTGACCATAGGAATTAATGGCTTACCCGAGGCCGCGGAGTTCTTGGGCATCAAAATAGATAACAATGCTGACTACAAAAATTTTGTCTCGGATAACTTAAAGGTGATTTTCGATGCTAATAAACGCGCATTGAAAAAGTATGGTTATCGCTTTAACACAGAGTTTGTACCTGCTGAAAATTTAGGTGTAAAGAATGCAAAGTGGGACAAAGAAGATGGCTACTGGGTGCGTCGCGACTGTTATAACTCATACTTTTACATTGTAGAGGGTGAAGAAGTTAATCACATCGATAAGTTCCTGATGCATGGCGAGGAAATGACGCAGTATCTTGATGGCGGGTCGGCACTACATTTAAATCTGGAAGAGAAACTGACGACAGAGAACGCGCTAAAAATTCTCAATATTGCTGCTAAAACGGGGTGCAACTACTTTTGTATTAATGTGAAAATTACAATTTGCAATGAGTGTGAGCACATAGATAAACGCACGCTATATAAGTGTTCTTCTTGCGAATCTACCAATATTGATCACGGTACACGCGTAATAGGGTATTTAAAAAGAGTGTCGTCTTTCAGCCAAGGACGCCGAGTAGAGCATGGTTTGCGACACTACCACAAAACGCCAAATAAACCAGAACGACACGCTGTCGCCAGCTGATAATTGGGCTTTTCCCTTTATTGCAAGGATGCAAAAACTATCTTAACTGCGCTAGGTATTGTGAAATCAATACCTAGCGATCTGTATTTACTTAAATAATAAACGTAATATTACTGCATTCGCTCAATTAGCAAGGAATGGGGTATGTTGTCACGTTTGTTTGATTTAATGCCGGGTTTACATACCTTGTTGCATTATGAACGTAAGTGGTTTGCGGACGATCTAAAAGCCGCATTATCTGTTGCTGCGGTAGCCTTGCCCGTGGCCATTGCATATGCACAACTTACCGGTGTCAATGCCGCGGTGGGCTTATATTCCTGTGTGCTGCCAATGCTAGTATATGCGTTATTTGGCACATCCAAACAGTTGATCGTGGGCCCTGATGCCGCGACCTGCGCCGTTATTGCTGCTGTTGTGACTCCGCTGGCGGCGGGGGACAGTTTCAAACATTGGCAACTAGTCGTTACCATGACAGCTATGACTGGCTTTTGGTGCCTCATTGCTAGCAAATTTAAGCTAGGCGTACTCGCTGACTTTCTGTCTAAGCCTATTCTCATGGGCTTGCTGAATGGTGTCGCAATTACCATTATTGTTGGTCAATTCTCGAAGGTTTTTGGTTTTACTTTTGATGAAAAGTATTTGCTTGAACGCTTAGGCGGTGTTCCCACTTATTTATCACAAACACATGTTCCTACTTTGCTGATGGCCATATTAACGGTGGGTATTTACTTTGGCATGAAGCGCTTAAAACCGGCATGGCCGTCGTCTATGTTTGCTATCGCTTTCGGCGCTATCTTAGTGTGGCTGTTTAATCTAGGGCAGTTCGAGGTAAAAACTATTGGTACAGTTACCGGTGGTTTACCCTTATTTCAAGCTCCTGAGTTTAGCATCGGTATAATCCGTGAGTTAGTGATGCCTGCCCTCAACTTATCTATTGTGAGTTTCGTGAGCATGATGCTAACGGCTCGCAGCTTCGCAACAAAAAATGGGTATGATATTGATGCAGATAAAGAGTTCAGAGCTCTAGGCATAGCCAACTTCGCATCTGCTTTATCTCAGGGTTTTGCGGTGAGTGGGGCAGATTCTCGCACCGCTGTGAACGATGCAAACGGTGGTAAAACGCAGTTAGTGTCGATTATCGCAGCGGTGATTATTGGCATTATTGCGGTATTCCTGACGGCGCCTCTTGAGTTTATCCCAAGTGCCGCTTTGGGTGTGGTATTGATTATTGCTTCCATACATTTGTTAGATTTGAAGGCGGTATGGCAGCTTAAAAATAAAGATCGCCAAGCATTCTACTTGGCAAGCGCGACATTGTTTGCCGTTCTCTTCATTGGGGTTATTCCAGGTATCACGCTAGCCGTATTGTTGGGCTTGTTTCAATTCATTCGTATCGTGATGCGTCCAAGCGACCATATATTAGGTGTTGATATAAATGGTGTTGTTCGCAGTTTAGATACCACAGATAAAGCGAAAGCCGTTGAAGGTATTTTCATCTATCGTTTCAACTCGCCATTAACTTACTTTAATTCCAGTTACTTCAAGCGCCGCCTATTAGAGCAATACGCAAGACAAAAAGACGATATTGAGTGTGTCATCATCGATGCGGTTCCTTGTTTTACTCACTTAGATCTTAGTGTGATGGCAATGCTAGCTGACTTGGATCAGATATTCAGAAAGCGTGGAGTAAGGCTAGAGTTAGCAGGTAGAAAGCGTCAACTGAGGGCTTGGTTTGACAAGGCCGGGATTAAATCAGGAAAAGAGGGGATCTATATTCGTTCAGATTTGTACTTGGCCTTGAGAGTGAACAAGCGCAAGCGAGCTGTTACACAAGCAGTGGAGAGTGAAGTAGAAAATAGAAAGGAAGTGTAGATTGACAAAAAAGTATCATATTTTTACGAGTCGTATAAATGATGGTTGACCGGCAAGTGTCATCCAAAAACGGTCATAGCCGATACATCCAACACGTTATTTGAAACTTCCCACCGTCATCACCGCGAAGGCGGTGACCTCCAACTATTTAGAGAAATGTTTCGATAACAACAGATTTTATGTTATTGAAATAACTTTCTTTTTTTGAATTATCTATGCTGTTTTGGGGGGTTCCCACTTTCGTGGGAATGACCTAGGGTGTATGAGATATAAAGGTATTCAATCCGTCCGGATCATGCCCCTAAGGAGACCACCGCATACGCGGTGGTGACGAGCAAGAAACCTGGGCAATCCAGTTAGTCGAAACGCCTACAAAGTGTGATACTTTTTTGTCAAGCTACAGAAAGCGCTATCTCTAGCGCTTCCTTTTTTCCGGTTTAAGTTGGAGCATTAAGCCCATAATTATGGATTATAAAACTCACCATCTTTGCGCAAGTAAAACCAGTAGTTAAGCAAAATACACACGCCATAGAAGACCGCAAATCCAATGAGTGCAACTTCAGGTGTAGTGGCTTTAATTTGTTCTCCTAGTACTTTAGGAATGTAGAATGCACCGTATGCTGCTACTGCTGAAGTCCAACCTAATACCGGACCCGCTTGTTCTTTAGGGAACACCATTGCGATTGTTCTGAAAGTAGAGCCATTACCAATACCAGTCGCTGCGAAGAGCAAGAGGAACAAGACGAAGAATGGAATGAAATACTCTTCAGGTGTCGCAGACTGATAAGCTAGCTTCATGTAATAAGCAACACCAAGCGCACTTCCTATCATCACGACAGAGCATATTTGCGTTACAAAAGCGCCACCCAACTTATCAGCAACCCAACCACCTACTGGACGAATGAGTGCTCCAATGAATGGGCCCATCCAAGCATACATCAGCGCACTTGGGCCATTCGCATTTATAGTGTTATGCGTCATGGTGCCATCAACCATTATGTGGCTGTAACCAAAGATGACTTTTATCGCGAGTGGGAACGATGCGGCAAAACCAATAAATGAACCAAATGTCATGGTGTAGATAACACTCATTGCCCAAGTATGCTTGTTGTTAAATATTTTGTATTGGCGAGTAAGACTCGTTCCTATAGCACCAGGTAGTATTTTCAAAATAACGACAGTCGCTGCTATTACCATAACTAGCACGACTTCTTTTGGCACACCAAAACCAGAACCATTTGCTGATTCGGGTAGCATTAACCACAAGCCAAATGCCGCGATAACTAGACCAATTAATAACATTACTGTAATCAGTGCAAAAGAGGTTAGCGGATTGCCGATGTTTGGTGATACTTCTTCTGTACGGATGTTATTCATTCCAAACCAGGTCAGAAAGAAAAGCGGAACGAGTAATAGCATCCAAACAAAACCAGCGTTTGAGATGAAACTCTCTGTACCTACTGGTATTTTGCCGATCAAGGTACCTGACGCATTAATGAGTATCATTGGATCGCCGCTTAAGGCACCAAAGGCTGCGAATGTCATAAACAATGGCACAACGATTTGCATAGTGGTAACACCGAAATTACCTAAACCGGCGTTTAAGCCTAATGCTAAACCCTGTTGGCTTTTCGGAAAGAAGAAGCTGATATTTGACATAGACGAGGCGAAGTTACCGCCGCCGAAGCCAGATAAAAGTGCTAATAATTGAAATTGCCAAAGTGGTGTATCTGGGCTTTGTAACGCAAAGCCAGTCCCAACGGCGGGTAGCATCAATAGTGCGGTAGTAAAGAATATCGTATTACGCCCACCGCATAGTCGGATAAAGAAGCTACTAGGTATACGAAGTGTTGCGCCGGTTAAACCCGATATTGCCATTAATGTGAATAGCTCTGCCTTCTCAAAAGGAAAACCTAAATTCAGCATTTGTACCGTTATAACGCCCCAGTATAACCAAACAGCAAAACCGGCAAGTAGGCTAGGAATCGATATCCAGAGATTTCGATTAGCGATTTTCTTCCCTTCTTTTTCCCAGAAGTCATTGTCTTCGGGATCCCACTTATGTAGATCGGACATACGCTTTCTCCAATTAAAATAATGTGCATAATCTACTTACACTATGGTCTAGCTAGTCGTTACAAACAATCTGCATCAATGGGTATAAATTAAAGACATTGTAGGCAACGCGAACAGCGTGAAAACACTATAGTTAGTAATCATTAAGGCTTGTGCATGTGCTTGTAAAGCATGAGAATAAAGGCGTTAACGCAAAGCAATGCAACTACCACTTAAGGGGTAATTTACTTACCTCTTAGTAATTTATAGTTTGCAAGAATCTTCGTGTATAGTTGTGCATATAAGGTGGCGAATGCGATAAACCACAAACAAAATTAATGTATGGAGAATCCCAGATGTTTCAAGACCAACCCGCCACTATCATGATGGTAGATGATCACCCACTTCTGCGAAAAGGTTTGAATCAATTATTATCTTTTGAGGACGATCTAAATGTAGTAGGTGAGGCGAGTTCAGGCCAAGAAGCTATTGCACTCGCGCTTGAATTACAACCCGACCTAATTACGCTTGATTTGAACATGCAAGGTATGGACGGTTTAGAAACACTTAAGATAATGCGCGACAAGGGTGTGGACTCTCGCATCATCATGTTAACCGTATCGGATAACGATGAAGATGTTGTAGAAGCTATTCGCTCTGGCGCAGATGGCTATTTACTGAAAGACATGGACCCAGATGAGCTCATCATTAAATTACGTGAAGCTGCTTTGGGTAAAATGGTGATGAGTGCAAAACTGACCGAAATTCTCGCCACTGCATTAAGAAAACCAGAAAGAGCGGGTAGCCGCGCATTAGCCAGTTTAACTAGCCGAGAATTGGAAATACTCAAACTTATCGCCAAAGGTATGAGCAATAAACTCATTGCGCGCGAACTCGACATCTCCGACGGCACGGTCAAAGTACATGTTAAACACTTCTTGAAAAAACTTAACCTTCGTTCACGCGTGGAAGCTGCGGTGTGGATGGTTAATCATCAAAACGGAAACTAAGCTATGAATTGCGCTTGTGATGCACCAGGGTTGATGCCGATAGAGCATGCGATGGAAATGATTAGGGACACCATAAGCCCTATTTCCGAAGTAACACAATGCCCATTGAGTGACGCACTCGATCGCGTGATTGCTCAAGACATCATTTCCCCTATTAATGTGCCTGCATATGACAATTCAGCAATGGACGGCTATGCCCTTAGGTATGCTGATTTTTTGCAATCAAAAACCTTAAAGCAAGTCGGTAAGAGCTTGGCTGGCAACAGTTTTGAAGGGGAAATTAAGGCGGGCGAATGTGTACGCATCATGACGGGAGCCGAAATTCCTACAGGCGCTGACACAGTGGTTATGCAAGAGAACACCAGTGCTAACGAACTAGAGATCACCTTTCTGAAGGCGAGTATGGGTGACGCCATCCGTCCCGCGGGTGACGACATTAAAAAAGGTGCGGTAGTGCTTCAAGCGGGTGCAAGAATATCACCCATTGATATTGGCTTACTCGCTTCACTAGGCTTTGCTAGCGTTCCTGTTTTTCGTCAATTGAAAGTCGCAGTATTTTCCACGGGCGATGAACTGCTTGCTGTCGGAAATACCCCTCGTGACGATAGAATATTTGATACAAACCGTCCAATGCTAGTAGCGATGTTATCTAAGTTAGGCGCAGAAGTGTTCGACTTGGGCATCATCCCTGATAGTAAAGATCAAATTAGAGCCGCATTTGAACAAGCGAATGCACTCGCTGATTGCGTAGTAACTAGCGGGGGGGTGTCGGTAGGTGAAGCCGATTATACACGAGAGATATTGGAAGAATATGGCAGCATCGATTTTTGGAAGCTCGCAATAAAACCGGGAAAACCGCTCGCGTTTGGCAGCTTACCAAACAGTATCTTCTTCGGATTGCCTGGCAATCCAGTTTCTTCTGCTGTGACCTTCGATCAAATTGCTGCGCCAGCATTGGCTTATTTAGCTGGTTGTAAAACTAAGAAAGTGGACCTTCTTCCAGCGATTGCTGCTACCCCTTTTCGAAAGAGACCGGGAAGAACTGACTATCAACGAGCATTTTACTTTGTTAACGAAAACGGTGAATTAAACGTTGAAACTACTGGTTCACAAAGTTCGGGCGTCCTCTCCTGTTTTAGGCAGAGTAACTGTTATGCCGTGCTTGAAAATGAGAGGGGTAAAGTGAATGAAGGTGAAATTGTACACATACTCCCATTTACTAACATAATTAGTTCTGTTTAGTTATCAGGCGCGAATATTACACCTATGAAGCCAGTGATTGAACGTTACACATTAATAGCCTTAGGCTGGCTTTCACTGCTTTTGGGACTTATTGGTATTGTGCTGCCTTTACTTCCAACAACTCCATTTGTGCTGCTTGCCGCCTTTTGCTTTTCCAAAAGCTCACCACTTATTCATCGCAAGTTGATGGCGAACAAGTATATGGGGCCGATCATTAAGGATTGGGAGCAAAACGGGGTAATCAAATTAAGGACGAAGTGGGTAGCAACAATAACGATGCTTTTACTTGTTTCATATCCTTTGTTTTTTAAGATACAAAATTTGCTGATACAAGTCACAATAGTCATCGTTATGCTTTGTGTACTAGTCTTTATTTGGACTCGCCCAAGTCGCTGAATTATCACCTGACCAACGTGCCTTCGCTTTTTCATCAGACTTTTTAGCCTCAACCCACTTCATTCCGTTTGAAGTGCCTTCTTGTTTCCACAATGGCGCATCTGATTTTAGATAATCCATAATAAACTGAGTGGCCTCAAATGCATTGTTTCGATGTTTTGATGTAACACCAACAAAAACAATCTGTTCGGATGCTTCAATAAGACCCACGCGATGTATGATTCTTATTTGCCCTAAGGTCCAGCGTTTTTTCGCTTTTGAGCATATATCCATTAAGGATTTTTCTGTCATGCCCGGATAGTGCTCTATAAATACACTGGATACCGAGCCATCGACATTGAAGTCGCGAACTAAGCCCGTAAACGTGACAATAGCGCCGTCACTGTCAGCATTATCTTTTAAAAACTTGTACTCGTTGCAATGATCGAAATCTTCTTCCTGAACGGAAATCATGTCAGCCACCAGTTACCGGAGGGAAAAATGCAATTTCGTCTCCGTCATTAATTCTTGCCTCATGGCCGCATAGCGTCTGATTGACGGCAACCATGACATCTTGCTCTTTTAACATCAGCAAGTTATCACTTTTTTCATATAGCTCTGATAGTAATTGTGACACAGTTTGCTCGCCCGCGTATTCAAAATTCATTGACGCAGAGCCTAGACGTTCGCGTAAACTTGCAAAAAACCTAATATGAATCATCTTCCTTCTCCTAATGACTGCTATAGCAAATGACTTTGAATAAAAAGTCTGGCTCGCACCTGCGTTATGTCACTTCGTAGTATTTTATTGTGTTCGACTTGCGCAAAGATCAACATTGGCTTTTAAATGCGGCACAAAATTACATGGCCCTTGTGCGCCATCAAGTTGTGCCTTAATAATGCCTTGCCAAGCAGTTTTGCATGCGCCAGTTGAACCAGGCACACAGAAAATAACGGTGTTATTTGCTAAACCTGAAACGGCTCTTGATTGAATAGTCGAGGTACCAATCTCTTGAAAACTCAGATACCTGAACAATTCACCAAAGCCCTCAACTTCTTTATCAAATAATGGAGTAACTGCTTCGGGCGTTGAGTCACGATGGGTAAAACCTGTGCCGCCTGTAATTAGAATAGCTTGTATATCGGGATCAGCAATATAGTCGGACACCACTGCTCTAATACGGTAAATATCGTCGATAACAATATCGCGCCTTGCAATGGCATGACCTTGCTCACTTGCACTTGAAGCTAAATATTCACCAGATGTGTCCGTGCTTGAATCACGAGTATCGGAAATGGTAAGCACGGCTATGTTCAAGGGGACAAAAACTTTATTTGAATGACTCATACATTTTCTCAATGGGCTTGTTAGTTGTTGGATTATTTGCAAATTGCTGCATCGCGAATTGCCACTGTTCTGGGGTATTGGCATTAAACATCTTGGATGCGACTGAGTTCTCCAATTCCACTAAAGGAAGTTGGGAGCAAAACTTTCCAACGGATAAACACTCAGCAAACTTCAATGTATAATCAAGAGCTTGTCTAAAGTGCGGTGTGTTGTTAATAAAAAGAGGTAAATTGTCGGTGTCGAACCTTGCGTTGCTCTGATTCTGTTCGCCACTATCAATGAGTTGTTGTAGCGTGTTAGCGTCAAGCAGTGGCAAATCGACGGGAACGACAAGCAGATTACAGTTCGGAAATCTATGAGCCATACTATGAATACCAGATAAAGGACCTTTATTAGGAATTAAATCCGCCATATGCTCCTCGTTGCCATCGTTTCGACTCACAAACACTTTTGCTGTAGAGGTCTTCTCAAGAGTGCGGCGTGTTCTAGTGATCATCGAATCTGAGTCGATTTGCAATAAGGCTTTGTCTTTACCCATACGTGAAGAACGACCGCCAGCAAGCACTACACCGATCGTTTTTTTACCGTTTTTTATACCGTACTGACTCAAGTTCATAATACGCTTCCGTTTTTTTAGTAAACTCAAAAACGAGTTTGAGCCTAACCACCTAACATTGCTAATTGCTTAGTCGCGCCTGTATAGCCGTCTTGCAAAAAGTGCGTGCCTTTCTTCGTTTGTACATGGCGACTAATTGCTTCAACTGTTGCATCAATATCACCACTTTCAAGTAAAGGCAGAATGTCTTGCCCTTCATCGGCAAACAAACACAAATGTAACTTACCCTGAGATGACACTCTTAAGCGATTACAGGTGTCACAAAAATCTTTGCTGTAGGGCATGATCAAGCCGATATTGCCAAGGTAATCACTATGCGTGAATTCTTGTGCCGGCCCAGCATCTTTGCCTCTTATGATGCGTTCCCAACCATTCTCAAGAAGCAATTCTTTAATGGACTCGCCAGCAACGTGGTTGTGTGCAAAAAAAGATTTGTTATCGCCAGTTTGCATTAACTCAATAAAGCGCCAAGTGACGGGATGTTGCTTCAAATACTCGAAAAAGCTGTTGAGTTCTTTGTAATTAAACTGCTTCAACATCACGGTATTAAACTTCACAGTTTGGATACCAGCCTGAATTGCGGCATCAACACCTTCCAATATATCTTCTAGTTTTTGCTTGCCGGTAATAGCTGCAAACATTCTAGGATCTAAACTGTCAGCGCTCACATTAAGTGCGTCTAAACCTGCATCTTTATATTTCTGCGCATCTTTATTCAAGCGAAAAGCATTGGTTGTTAGTGCCACTTTTTCAATGCCTTCGGTCTGCTTACACAGTGCAATAATGTCACACAAATCTTTTCGTAACGCAGGCTCACCGCCAGTGATGCGAATTTTGGTAGTCCCCATTCGTGCAAACGCACTCACTAAGGTACTAATTTGATGGAGGCTGAGCCCTGTTGTTGGTGTGTCACAATCATTCCCGTTGGGTAGACAGTAGTTACACCTAAAATTACACAATTCAGTAATTGAGAGCCGCAGATATTTAAATTTTCTGCCAAATGTATCTTGTAATTCCACGTAAACACCTTTCCAATTGTCGAGGATAATACTCGTCGGGCGGCTAGCTGATTTCTCGGGCTAACCGGGCAGTGAACTATCAATATCGGTATCGTTTGCGAATGTTTAGCAAGCTTAATTTATTGAGAGCTACTGCGGCTTATGTTCCATAGAGATGAATGAACACTTTAGGAAAATAAGCTCGGAGTTTTGCTATTAGTTAAGTGTGAACCATAACAAGGTAATTTGTTATTGCGCTGAAGGGATACTCACTAGGGAGTAGATACTTTATAGCTAATCCATGCAGCTTATTTGCGGTTCATACGATTTCTTTGCGAGGCAGCACTCAGTTAACCGCGTACTGCAAGCTAACTGAGTTGGTGTTCTAAAACGGTTTCATCCTAGAACTTGAATGTCAGCATACCCCATATTTTATTTGTATCGACTGAAAAGTCGTCAGCGCTGTAGTTTGCAAACTTGACCATAAGCCCAACTTTATCAGCCACTGGGTACTTAGCAATAAGATCCAACTCTGTGCCGTAGTCAATTGAGCCAGTATCAGATTCTAGTTGATGATAAATTGCAGTGAGTGCTAACTTACCAACTTTGCCTGAAGCTTTAACATATAGGTCATTGACCCCGTTTGCTGGAGTGCCAAGGAACTTATCAGTAAAACCTTGGAATTTGTGCAAAGTAGCTAGAGGCGTACTAAATCCAACGCCGCTATCACTCCCCAATGATTCGTAACCGATACCAAGGTTGACCGCTTTTAATTGAGTACCTAATTCTAAGGCCAGATATTGTGCGGAAAAGTCAGTAGGATTATTTCCAGTGTCGGACTGATTCGCAAAGGCAGCATGTACTTTCACTTTGGAAACACTACCGTCGTAGCTAATACCCATTGTGCGCGTAGAAATGCCTGCGGCTGTATCAAAATCTAATTCATAAACGAAAGCAGCAAGTTTATGACCCTTGTTTACAGGGTAAGTCACATTGAGTAGGTGCAGATTACCTGCTAGATCGGAGTTGGCGCTATCAGGTCCAAAAATTCGATTCACATTGTAAACATAGCTGTAGTCGATTTTAACGCTATCTTTACTACCATATTGTAAGCGGTATGCATCAAAAGTCTGTTCGTTCTGCCGCCATGCTACGCCACCCACAAAACGTTGATCGTTGTGATTGATGCGTTGGCGACCAAAAGATAATTCAAAATCTTCATTTTTGTAGCCAACATAGGCTTGATTTACTTCTGTTAAAGTTGGGTCAGCAACAACAGGATATTGTGTGTGGCCATTTACGGTGCTGTTATAGTTTTCGTTACCAATTGAGCTGATATTATCCACTTCAAGTACAGTGTAAAAACCTTTCACATCTGCGCTTGTAAAGCTCAAGCGAGTTAGCAATGTGGATGCGTTTGCTGTTTTATCGATATTGTCTTGGTCTACTCGTTCAAAGCGATAGCGCATCGATAAATCAGTACTGCCGTTTGTGACCGCATCTTGTAGAGCCTTTAGAGTGGATTCTTCCGCGAAGGCTTGCCCTGAAATCATTGCGCTGGCACCTAATGTAGCGGCGATGAACATTGCTAAACGTGTTTTCATAATATTCTTCCTAAGATAAATAACTGGCTTTATTATACAAGAGGAAATTGAAAAATAGTTTATAAAACAACGGGATACCAATATTGATTTGATTTGAGATTATCGTGATAGATATATCTACCACTTAGGAGGCATTGCGATAATAATTCACTAGTGGTACAAAATTCACAGAGGATAAAACCTAGATTAAAATGAAAAAAGTATCACACCTGAATGCACGTATGTTCTTCAAGTCAATAATGAGTACAGATTAGAAAATTAGATGAAATACAAAACACTCTCTACACCACAAGCTTTACGATATAGCCGTCAGATACTACTTTCTGGCTTCGACTTGGACAAGCAGGAAATTCTTATTAACAGCAGTATATTGATGATTGGTGCCGGTGGCTTGGGGTGCGCAGCATCACAGTACTTAGTTGCAGCGGGTATAGGTAAAATCACCATTGTTGACGACGATATTGTTGAATCAACCAATTTACAACGCCAGGTGCTTCATTTTGAGAACAGCATAGGCGAGAAGAAAGTCGATTCAGCAAAGCGTACATTGAGTAACATTAATCACTTTGTCGACATTAACACGGTGGACCGCAGGCTTTCAGCAGAAGAACTGAACGTACTTGTGAGCGAACATGATCTTATGTTGGATTGTACGGACAATTTGGAAACGAGAAATTTGTTGAACGACCTGTGTTATCAAAACAACAAACCTCTGGTGTCGGGCGCTGCGATAAGAATGGAAGGGCAGGTGTTTTGTGTTATTCCTGAGCGTAAAACGGCTTGTTATCGCTGTGTTAGCCATTTTTTTGGTGAGCAGAATTTAAGTTGCGTGGAGTCGGGGGTAATGTCGCCGGTTGTAGGCATTGTGGGCGCTACGCAAGCAAATGAGGCAATTAAAATTTTGACTGAATTTGGCGAGCCAGCAGTCAACAAACTGCAAGTATTTGATGCGATGAATTCGAGTTGGGAGAACTTTAAAGTCAATCCTTTGCCAGATTGCAAAACCTGTTCTTCAAAAGCGTAAAAAAAGTGCACTGAATGAAAGAGAATGCTTAAAGCTTTAAAATATCTAGGGCTATTCCAATGTATTCACATCATTATAAGTAGCACAGCGTCTACGCCAGCCAGCAAGCCAGTTTTGTTCAACGTCTCGTTGTGGGGAGTTTTCTACTCTGCGAGTGAGCATGGCATCGCAGGAGCGAGAGAAAGCCATATGCGGGTTATCTGCATCATCTTGCATATTGAGAAGTACCTGCAATAAGCCCCAACCTTGATTGTTATACTTTTCGGTCTCTGAAGTGCCTTCTCCTTTAAAGTTCACGTAATCAATCAATGAATACATGCCTAAGTCGTTTGCAGTAAGCGCTTCGAAACGCCCCGCGACGCGTATTTTAGATTCAGGGCTATCCAGAGTGGCTAACATCAGTGGCAAAGATTGGCGCATGCGTTGCTGAATAAACCTAAGCTGATGTTCAAATGTAGATATGAGTAAATGCCGTAAATCTTGCATTTGCTTACTATTCTTTGCTTTTATGAAATCTTCTTTAGTTTGCCAAGGACAGTGTTTTTGCTTTTGTAACCACGCAGGAATGTCCACGCCTTTTGACTGCATATAATGCAATAAGCTTGGGAATGTTTCCGTGAATCGACTGTCCGTACCCTCTGGAAACCAAATGAAGTGTCCTAAGCCTAAGCTAGCAAAAGCTTCGCCTTTGTTCCAAGCAATTAAATACTCAGGATTGCTACCGGTTTCATTGTGGTAAATTTTTTGACCGATAGTGTGCAATTGCTTGTCGGATAGCTCGGATATATTGTCTGCGAATGACTTTGTCGAGAGTGAAATCGCAATAATGAGCAATATGTAGTTGAAGTGTTTCATGGATAGAAGTGTTTCATTGAGATTAGGCAAGTTAATTGATTGCAGGCCCTTAACTCTAACTTTGTGTTTCATATGTGGCAAGGCTTAAAATCAAAAAGAAAGCGTGAACTCCAAAGACCAAATTGGCCAAGGTATTCACGCCTTCATCTTGTTGCTTATTTCAGATCCTTCAGCATTTCGTCAATGGCACGCTCTAACTGCTGATCACGGCCTTTATCAACGATACCTGGAAGGTTTTTAATGATGATATCGGGTGAGGTTTGATTGTTCTCTAGCCATTCACCCGCTTTGTTTTTCGCGCTAATCGGCACTACGCCCCAATAGACACCATCCGAGAGGCGCTCCCAACCTGCAAAGCTGCAAGTGCCTGGTACTGGCATGCCTACCGACTTACCTATTTTTAAATCGGTATATCCGCTTGCATAACAATGCCCGTCGCTATACATCGATTCATTAAATAGAGAAATGACCGGTTTGGTATAACGAGAGGTGGGCTCACCACCCATTACTCTGTCTGCCGTTGCATATGTCAGGAAGGATTCGCCAGTAAAGAACATCGCTAAGTCTGCAACTAAGTCGCCACCACCATTATTGCGCGCATCAACAACCATCGCTTTTTTGTTAAAGAAGCGGCCCATCATGTCGTCGTATATACTGCGATATGGAGCGTCAGACATACTTGGTAGATGCACATAACCAAGTTGGCCATTGCTTCGAGCAAGCACTTCGTCTTCGTTCACTTTCAAATAGCGTTGATACAGCAAGCGGCCTTCGTCGCCTAAACTAATTGGTTTGACGGTTATTTGAGATGTGCTTTTGCTCGCTTCATCATAAAGCTCAAGAAGCACAAACTTACCTTCTTTGCGATTCAATAGAATTGGCCAATCAATGTCTTGCGTAATAGCTTGGTTGTCTATCTTGGTAATGATATCACCAGCTTTTACATTGAATTTAGCTTTATCTAAAGGACCATCGGTGATCACTTCAGTTATTTTTATACCGTCGCCCTTATACGCAAAGTCATAGAAAACACCCAATGCAGCTGTGCTGTCTGCATTAGCTGAAGATGAGCGAGCGCCCGAGCCAGAATGAGAGACATTCAATTCACCTAGCATTTCACTTAGTAAGTGAGCGAATTCATTTGGAGTAGCAACGTGAGCAACCTTAGGTTTATATTCTTTGCGCATTAGCTCCCAATCGATACCGTGGAAAGTCGGTTCATAGAATATTTTTGAAGTTCTTAACCAGACATGATCAAATTCGTTTTGGCGGATCTCATTTTGATCCACTAGCATTTTTTCACTAATGCTGATCCCTTCTTTTTTACCGGCTTTCAAATCAATTTTTGCGATAGAGCCCCTGCTGAGCAAATACAGGTTTTCCATTTTAGGATCCCACATTAAGCTGCCGTTCGATGCGCCAAGTGACAATGTTTTCTTCGTGTCTTGCGTGCGAAGATCGGTTTCCCACAAATCGTATTTATCTTCAAACTGCGACAAGTAATATAACTTGTCCGCTTCTTTATTAAGGACTGCATCGGATAGGTTAGATGAGTGAATAGTTAAACGTTTAACGCGTCGGTCTAAGCCTTTCCAATCAACTTCCAGCTTAGCGATTTCTTTTTTCTCGTCATCTTTTTTATCTTTATCGTCTTTTTTGTCCTCGTCCTTCTTATCGTCATCTGATTTTTCAGCTTCTTTTTGTGCGTCTTCTATCGCCTCTAAAAGAGCAAAATCTTCCTTACTTAAGTTGAATTTATCCCATTCTTCCTGCGTAAAGAACAGAGTATAGACATCGCTTTGGCTGCGACCGCTGGTGGCATAACTCTTCAAACCTTCACGGTTACTAAACCATATAATCTGCTTGCCATCATTTACCCATTTGGGTGAAGAATCGTAGTAGCCACTCTCAATCAACATACGCTTATCTTGATCGCCACTTGCACTTAGCAGCGCGATATCTGCATTCTGCATATATTTGCTAAGTTGATACATAATCCACTGACTGTCGGGGCTCCAGCTGAATACTTGATCGCCATCACTCCAATGAATGCTGTCCTCAGGTGTTAGTACAGTCACGCTTTTTGTCGTTTCAAAATCCATCACTTTGATTGTGCGACGGTCCTCAACGAAGGCAAGGAGCTTACCATCGGGCGATATCTTAGGTTGATAATTGTCTTTTTGATTGTCTAATACTGCAGATTCTTCAATTAGGGTAGCGGCGTAAAAGAAGGGTTCCTGTTCTCTTACTTTATTGGCTTTGAATATACTCCATTTACCACCACGCTCTGATGCATATATAAGGTAATCCCCCTTAGGTGAGAAACTAACCGACGCCTCTTTTGCCGCAGTGTGCGTTATTTGCTTAGTAAAGCTGCCATCGTCAGAAGTAACAAATACTTCACCTCTCGAAATAAACGCGATCTCTTTACCATTGGGTGATATTGCCATATCGGAAATTTCACCATTAATGGCAAGTAAGTCTTCACTGTTTTGAATATCTTGGGTACGAATACTCACTTTGAGCTTTTGAGGTTTAGCACCTTCCTTCATCGTGAATAATTCACCATGGTAGCTGAAAGCTAGCGTGTTTTTTGCTTTTGATAAGAAGCGAACTGGGTGCAAGTCAAAGTCAGTAATTTGCTCTGTCTTCTCTGGCTTATTTAAACTCAACTTGTGCACGTTGAAAGTGCCGCTTTGTTCACTTAAATAATAAATGCTTTGATCGTTATCGGAATAAATTGGATTGCGGTCTTCACCAATAAAACGCGTGATTTGTGTGTGTCTGCCGCTTTTCGTATCGTAAGTCCAAATATCGCGAGTGGCCGCACTAAGATGGTGTTTACGCCAATAGTTATCAGCACCTGCATCTTGATAAACAAACTGGTCGCCTTTCTTATTAAACTGAACACTCTCAGCAGGGACTGTCAACACTTGCTCAACTCTACCACCTTTAGTTGGGATGGAATAAAGTTCTGGTAAACGGGAAGTCGGATATTGGCGATTTTGCGCACTATCCATTCTGCGCCCTTTGAATAAAATAGCCGTATTATCGACGTTAAATGTGTAAGGTTCCTCGTCACTTGAATGATAGGTAAGTCTTGTTGCTGTCCCGCCTAGCGCACTCATTAAATAGACATCAAAATTACCGTAGCGATCGGAGGCGAATGCGATGTTTTTGCTATCGCTACTCCAAACGGGTCGGTAGTCATGCGCTTTGTGAAAAGTTAAGCGATTTGCTTGCCCGCCGTTTGCAGGTACGGAATAAATGTCGCCTTTATAAGTAAATGCAATACTACTGCCATCGGGTGAAATCGCTGGGTAGCTAATCCACTGAGGATTGATCTCAGCAGCGCTTGAAAAACTTAAAATTGCTAAGGCAAAGGAACAAAATAATCGTTTCATATATTCTTATTTATTGTTGGTATGAATGAAGGCAAAATAAACTATATGCCGACTCTATGCAACTAAAGTAGTGTTCTTGAAGCTCTTATTATACCCGCTTAGTAGCCCTCACTTTTCATATATCATGCATGTACTAAGTGAGTGCATCTTGTATAATAAATGATATGATGAACATACATTCTTCACCTTTAAATTCACTGAGCAGATAAGGAAAGATCATGGAAGAAAAATGCTTACTTCAAGCTAGCTTTAATCCAAAAGTTAAAAGTTACTGGGTCTTATCGTGGGTGTTTGTAAGTGCGTTGACTATTGTGGGTATTGCCTTTATTCCAATTGTAGCAATCATTGTTTGGATGATTTCAGGCAAGATGCTTGATGCAATGTCGGCCAGACTACTTGAACGCAAGTTAGTGGTAAAACGAGGCATTGTGTTTGTTGTCGAAAAATCGATTCCACTTGAAAAAATTACCGACGTCGCGCTAATCCAAGGCCCAATTATGCGTCTTTTTGGTTTGTATCAACTTAGCTTTGAAACTGCGGGTCAATCGGGTACCGGTGCACTAGTATCATTAGTCGGTATTAACGAAGCAGATGCATTTAGAGAGGCTATTCTTGAGCAAAAAGACAAACTGTCTGGCGATAAACCCGCTGTTATTGAAGATGCCTCTTCTACCGGTGACCTAGCAGGACTGACTCAAAGCGTCCAAAATATTGAGAAAATGCTGTCGGTATTGATCGATGAAAAGAAAAATGGGTAGAAGTACGGAGATTATTTGCTTAAAACTGTTGTTGAAAAAAATGAGTCCGAAATAACTCGGACTCAGTCGGGCTAACTTACAGGGATTTTTTGCTGAAATACCAATCGACGTAGTTATAACCTTTATCTTTTCGACCGATAGCATCTTCAACAGTATATGGTGGAGGTACTATAACTTCATCGCCTTCTTTCCAATTCTCTGGTGTCGCTACGGAGTTAGCATCGTGATTAATTATCCAGGACGCCCATCAACCCTCGGTGCGCTCAATATAGGCAAATACACCCAAATAAAACATGCAAAGGTGACGCACCAAAGCGCACCAGATACTAACCATATTTGAGTGATGTATTCAGGTATAAACACAGTCAGTATGCTTCTTACGAAGGCTGCTAATAAAATACTAACGAAGCCGAACACAATAATTGGGGATGCCTTCAGCATTCGGCCAGTATGACCTAGTGACACCCGAGACATCATTGCGATAATCATTCCACCAATAACGCCGACAGTTAAAGCATGCAGTGCAGTGCTCAACATAATAGTACCGAAAGCAAAGTGAGCAGCCAACATAAATAGGCCAATGGGTATGAATATGATGGTTAAGTGTAAAACCCAGACTAATGGAACCGCGAAAGTAAGCCATACGCGCCAACGAAGAATACGAAAGAGATGCAAACATCCGCTAATGAAACAAACAATACTCAATGCCAGTGTGAACTGAGTTTGTCCTGTCATGAAAAAGCCCAGAATCACGAATAAGCTTGTCATAGAAGACAATTCTAACCATTTAACAGGCTGTACTTTTTGCGTTCCCGTGCCATTTGCAGTGAACATGGGGATTACTCGGCCGCCAAGCAAGGCAACCATGACTGTTGTCAGTATTACCATAGCGTGGAAACCTCTAGTACTTAATTCGCTATTATATTCAAAGTGTGGAAGGTAGCTGAGTAAATTAGCGAAAGCCATTAGTGCAAGAACAGGTAGGAACACCATGTTCCTGTATTGTTTTATCTTGAAAAGTGGAAGCCCTAAAAACAAACCCGTTAAAGGTAGAAACGACAAATCAATTAGCATGACGACATAAATCGAGATATCGATATTTGCAAGAATAAGAAAGCGTGCCGCGACCCAAACAATCACTAAGAATAGTAGCTTATTGCCTTTCACACTGGGTATGCCCGTCCATGTTTGCACGGCCGTAAGTAAAAAGCCGGCAATTATCGCCGGAACGAAGCCAAATAGCATTTCATGGCTGTGCCACCAAAACGTACCATTTAAGGGCGTGGGTGAAAAAACTCCAGCTAGTGTCAGTGTCCAAACGGCAATAGCAAAAAATGCGAAGATGCTGCCAAACAAAAAGAAAGGTCTAAAGCCAAGTCTCAAAAGTGGCAACAGTTGCTCTTCTTTCTTTAAATCAGTGATGTTGATCATTGTTAATCCATTTCCAAAAAATTGTGCTGATTGGCGTGCTTAACACGCGCATTGTAACGTTCACGCTTAATAGCAAAATGCATCAACAGCATGCACACTGCCAATACACCATACAGAATCATGAAGCAGGCGCTATGTACGCCAATAAGATCGACGGCTGCTCCGAATAAGATCGGTAATGTGCAGCCTCCAAGTGCGCCTAGCATGGCCACTAAGCCGCCAACGCTTCCCATCTGTTCAGGATAATAATCGTTGATTAACTTATACACGCTGGCGCGGCCAAAGCCCTGTGCTAAACCAATGATAAGAAGCAGTAAGGTGAATATCCAAACATTCAATTCGATGTTTAGTACAACATCTTTCGATACACCATGAATTGTCATAGTAGTAGGTGGATAACTTAAGAAAAATAAGCAAATGAGACAGATCCAAAATACGCCCCAGTTGATATTTCGTGCACCAAATCGATCAGCAAACCAACCTCCGGCAGCGCGGGCCATACTAGAACTTGTTACGAATAGAAGAGTTAGTCCCATTGATTGGTTAAAGCTTAGTTGGTATGCGTTTACGTAGTATTGTGGCAGCCAAAGGAGCAACGCTAGGAAGCTGCCAAACACAAAGTAGTAATACAAGCCAAAACGCCATACTTTTGCGTGCTTAAAAGGCTTTATAAAAAAGGCGAGTGATTGTTTTGGTTTATTGTTCAAATATTCAGGTGTTGAAGGTGCAAACAACCAGAAGCAAAGGCAAGCAATTAGCACCATGACGCAATAGAACAAGCCGATATAGTCCCAACCCCAGATATCGCGGATATAAGGTACGATAATTAAACTTAAAGCGGCACCGGCATTTCCGGCACCAAACACGCCCATAGCAGTGCCTTGTTCGTCAGAATCGAACCAATCTGTTAGATAGCGTATTCCAATAGTAAAGGACACACCTGATATACCAATGACGAGTCCAATCGCTAAGTAGCCGAGAAAACTTTCAATTGCCGGTAAGAAGTACAATGGCGGAACGAGGATCAGCATTTGTATAACAAAGAGCATTTTAGGTGAATAGCGTTCGCACATTATGCCAACTGGCAATCGAAGAAGTGCTCCAGTTAATATTGGCGCTGAAAATAACAAGCCAAGTTCAGTGCTAGAAAGGGACAAGACGGCCTTTAGTTCAATTCCAATAACAGAATACAAGGTCCACACTGAAAAATTAACGGCAAACACTATAGTGGCCATTATTAGCGCGATGGTCGATTTTCGTTGTTTTATTGCCGTATTCAAAATTACTAGGCCGCAAAGTTCACGTCATGCTGACACTATAGAGCGATGAAACTTACTTTGCTATAACCCTAACTAGTCAGTAAATTTTTAGTCGGGTACTTCGTCTACTCATTAAGTGGTATAAGTCCCACAATCCATGCCATATGTAGCTTGTAAGCACACTACCACCAAAGAGCTAAGGCTTTTTCGATGAAGCCTAAAAGCCGATCTGGATCACTAAAACATTGTTGAAAAGCGTGCCATTATGCTTGCAGTTAACAATATTAATGAGTGTGGTATTCACACTTGAGGAGCATAGAATGTCGACAGACAGCAAACTCAACCTGTTTAAATTGAGTGATCCTAAAATAAAAACACTTCACATAACGTGGTTTGCTTTTTTTCTAACCTTTGTGGTTTGGTTTAGTCACGCGCCTTTGATGGTTTTCATAAAAGAGGCCTTTGACTTAACCACAGCACAGGTGAAAGCTTTACTTATCTTGAACGTTGCCCTAACCATTCCCGCTCGCATAGCCGTAGGAATTTTAGTCGATAAGTTTGGGCCCAGGCATGTATTCAGCGGCTTATTAATTAGCTCTTCATTCGTTTGCTTTGGCTTTGCGTTATCCGACAGTTACGCCCAGTTGGCCTTGTTCAGATTCTTACTTGGTTTTGTCGGTGCAGGCTTCGTCATTGGTATTCGTATGGTAGGTGAGTGGTTCCCAGCGAAACAAGTTGGAATTGCAGAAGGTATTTATGGCGGCTGGGGTAACTTTGGTTCGGCAGCTGGTGCCATGACCTTACCAACCTTAGCTATGTTCTATGGGGGTGACGATGGTTGGAGATATGCACTCGCCACAACAGGTGTGCTTACTCTCGTTTACGGTGTCTTTTACTACTTCCAAGCACGTAATACACCAAAAGGTTCTACTTACTTTAAGCCCAAAAAGTCTGGCGGTTTAGAAGTGACTAGCAAGCGCGATTTTTACTTCTACTTAATTACTAATGTACCAATGTATGCTGCACTTGGCGTCCTTGCTTGGAAACTTTCTCCAGATGGCGTTAACCTTTTCACGTTTAATGTGATGTATGGACTATGGGCCGCATTGGTTATTTTATTCGCCGTACAAACTCAGCAAATCCATAAAGTGAACAAGGAGAATTTAGAACACGGCGTTCCGGAACTAGAGAAATACAAATTCAAGCAGGTGGCGATTCTAAGTGTTGCTTACTTCGTTACTTTTGGCTCTGAACTCGCAGTTGTATCAATGTTGCCACTGTTCTTCTTAGATACCTTTGATGGTTTGGACCCCGTAAAAGCTGGTTTACTGGCATCTGGTTTCGCTTTCATGAACCTAGTCGCGCGTCCTACAGGTGGTTGGTTCTCTGATACTTTTGGACGCCGTAAAAGTCTCATGATTCTGATTGGCGGTTTGTCTGTCGGTTACTTTGTGCTAGGTCAAATAAACGGTACTTGGATGATAGCACTTGCTGTTATTGCCACAATGTGTTGCTCATTCTTCGTGCAAGCAGGCGAAGGGGCGGTCTTTGCGATTGTACCTCTAGTTAAACGCAGAATGACTGGCCAAATTGCTGGTATGGCGGGTGCTTACGGCAACGTGGGTGCGGTCACTTATCTCACTGTACTTTCATTTGTTAGCTATAGCACTTTCTTCCTAGTTATTTCAGCATCAGCCTTACTGATATTCTGTGCAGTTTGGTTTTTGGAAGAACCTAAAGGTCAAATCGCTGAAGTTGCGGCTGATGGCAGTGTGCATATGATTGATGTAAGCTAAGTTCATCATCTTGGTTTGGGAAGTGGGTCATCAGTCTGGTGATCCACTTTTGTTTTTGCAAATGAGGTAAGCCCTTTGTCCACAAACTCTGAATTAACGATAGAGACAACTGCTGCTTCAATCACAGTAGATATCGCGCAGCATTCCATCGCAGGAAAAAAAGCGGTGAATGAAGATGCGGTGCATGCTTTTGTTCCTCAACATAATCACGCTCTTATTAACAAAGGCATTGGTTTAATGATCGCCGACGGAGTGAGCAGTGCTGAAGCGGGAAAAGAAGCAAGCCATTATGCCGTTACGCAATTTATAGAAGAATACTTTAAAACGCCAGATACGTGGTCTGTTAAGCAGGCTGGTCAAAAAACACTTTCATCAATCAATCTCAATTTATTTAAAAAGAGCCATGAGTTTCTGCAACAAGAAAAAGGCTATTTGTGCACATTTAGCGGTGTTGTCATTAAGTCGAGAACCGCCTATTTTTTCCATGCGGGCGATTCGAGAATTTATCATATCTTCAAGAATGAAGAGCAGAAAATACAAATAAAACAGGTAACTCGTGATCATGCGGTGAATATCGGCGGCGGAAAGAATATTTTGTCCAGAGCGGTTGGTATGGACAATATACTGCAAATCGATTTTGGCAAAATAAGCCTAAATCAGGATGATATATTACTGCTAACAACCGATGGTATTCACGATTTCATGAGTGATGATGAAATTCTCCAAATAGTGAATACCAGCCCTTCAGTACAAGATGCCTGTGAGCAACTTGTCGAACACGCAACGGCAAACAAAAGCGACGACAACATCACTTGTTTGCTGTGCAAAATTAATGAACTCCCTCAGGAGAATCGCGACGACTTCAATTCTAAATTAACTCGCCTGCCTTTTCCGCCCGATCTTGAACCTGGTATGAAGATTGACGGATTTGAGGTTGTAAAAGAGCTCTTTGCTAGCAGCCGTAGCCAAGTGTATTTAGTGAATGATAAGGAATCGGGCAAAAATTTGGTCATGAAAACGCCCTCGATTAACTTTCAGGATGACGTGCATTACATCGACCGCTTTATTCAAGAAGAATGGATTGGCAAGCGCATAAAAAGTGAGTTCACGGTGAATATTGTGACGCAGAACAGGCCTCGAACTTTTTTGTATTACCTCATGGAGCTCGTGCCCGGTATTTCACTCGACAAATGGATGTTACAAAACCCATTACCAACACCGAAAAAGGCGATTGGTATCGTTAAGCAAGTCGCGAAAGCTTTAGCAGCTTTTCATGCTTCGGAAACTATTCATCAAGATCTAAAGCCCGCCAATATTATGATCGATGAGAACTTGAATATTAAGGTAATTGATTTTGGTTCAGTGTTTGTTGCGGGCATTGCGGAGATATTTACGCCTATCGAGCATTTAGGCGCTTTAGGCACAGCCACCTATTCCGACCCTTATTATTTACAGGGTAAGAATACGGGCGTTCAGGGCGACATCTACGCGCTCGCTACCATTACTTATGAATTGTTTACTGGGAAGTTACCCTATAGCGAAAAAATAGAACAATGTGTTACAAGTGGCGATTTTGACAAATTGAGATATATTCCGGCATCCACTTATAACCCAATTATTCCGCTTTGGTTCGATAGGGCAATTGAGAAAGGTGTTTCATTGCACTTACCTAATCGCTATCGTCAATTATCTGAATTTGTAAGGGATGTTACTGCGCCTAATCCTGAGTTCTTGCAAGATGATCCCGTTATTCAAAACAGTAAAGGCTTAATGTTCTGGCAGCTTATGTCGGCGTTCTGGATTTTCATGTTGATTATAGTGGTGGTGTTATTCTCTACCAAGAGTTGAATACTTGTCTTGTAGAGGAATTAGAGGAATTAGAGGAATTAGAGCAGTTAAAGGACATTTGACTGCTCTATTCGACGAATTAGCTGGCTAGCAATTCGATTGGGTTTTCTTTGCGGTCAAACACCACGTAACGACGAATATTTTTACCTGTCATAACATCGTCCGTCATTTGATCTAAGAACGGTTCTGCATCTTCGCTCGAAGGTGGCTGTTTATTTTGACCAGAAAGGCTAGCGATGAAAACAAAGTCCCACTTCTTGTTGATGCTATCGGCCTCTTTTATGAGGGCTTCAAAACTTGGCACTTCGCTAGGTAGCTTATCTACAACCATTGTTGGTTCAATAGTACCTTTCTTGTCTTCTCTTTTCGCGCTTTTGTTGGTTGGGTCCGCTGCAGCAAACAGAAAAAGCAGTCGCTGTGGATCGGGTTGCTCACCCGACATTTCGAGCAAATCACTGAACATTGAAATCATGCTTTATAAACCTAAATGGAAGAAAATGATGTTCACTAATTTACGCGAAGACCTGCAATTTGTGTATAGCACTGAGTAGGTAAAATGCTACTCAAAAGTAGGTACTTTCAGCTATTTGGCGAAACTATTCGTCAACACCGATAATGCCTTTTACCGCATAGATTTCGCCACATTTCTGTGCTTCAAGCATCAAATTATCAACTTCACGATAGAGTGCATCAGGCGTACCACCGCCAGCGGGTGCTGCCACAGCATAGCCAACGGTGCTGTTTAGATGAATACCAGAGCTGCCTAACTCGTCATTATCGAATTTGGCCATAATTTGCTTAGCTTTCAGTTTTGCTCCTTCATGCCCACAATCCGATAGCAGAACAGCAAACTTGTCGTTGGTTAAGGTAGCAACTAAATCACCTGGGCGATTGCCAGCGGATGTTAGACCTTCTGCTATTCCTGCAATCGTCGAAAAATACTTGTCACTGCCACCGAGATCTCTAATGAAATCAAGATTATCAATACGGATTACTAGCAAAGTTAAATGATGCCAATATCTTGCACAGCGAGCCCATTCAATTTTCAACACCTCCTGAAACTTGGCGGCGTTTGGCAGATGGGTGAGTGGATCGATATAAATCAACGATTCGAGCTTTTTAGTTTTACGATAAAGCGCTATGTGTCGTCGTAATCGGGCGACAAGTTCATTCATTAGTAAAGGCTTTTCGATGAAGTCTGCGCCGCCAAGGTCAAAGGCTCTCGATCTCACCGAGTTACTTTTTGATGCCGCAACGAAAATGATGGGTACGTCCTGAATAAATTGAGTTTCTTTCATGCGGTTACACAGTTCTAAGCCGTCTTCATCTTGCTTAATGACGTCCACAATTATCGCATCGGGCAGCGGGGCACTATTAAGCAATTCCCAAGCGGTATGAACATCTTGTGAAAAGGACACGTCAAAATTGTCTCCTAAACCACTCTCATAGAGTTTCATGTCCAATTGGTTTTCGTCAACTACGAGTACCCTAAAGCTTCCCGATTCGTCCTTGTCTTCTTGATGTAATGCGCTACCCATATATAAATACTCAAACCAAAAAAATTAAATAGTTAGGTTAAGTAATGACGACTAAAAGGTGCATTTTGCAAAACGGACCCTTTACTATTACGGTATGTTGGCAATATTTATGTTTTTGTTGCAATTTTGTTAATATCTATTAGTGAGATTACACTAACAAAAAAAGCTGAAAAAATACAAAACAATTAGTAACCCAGCAAAACTTGACTATAATACGCGCCCTACTCAATTTAGGGTTCGGAATTTCTTAGTGTTTATTGTGGGTTTGATGCGGGGACGCTGGTATGACAACAAATAAAGTTGAATGGTCTATTGAAGAAGCTGAGCGCATCTATGGCGTGTCTAGTTGGGGTGGCGGCTATTTTAAGATTGGCGAGAACGGCAACATCCACGTTTCTCCAGATCCCAAAAACGATAATATGCGCATTGACTTTAAGTCAGTGGTTGATGAGATCACACAAGAAGGAATTCAGTTCCCGGTTGTTATTCGTTTTCATGACATTCTGCGCTCACAAGTTGTGGGTATTAATGAATGTTTTAATCAAGTTATCGAACAAGCAAAGTACCAAGGTCAGTATAATGGTGTGTATCCAATTAAAGTAAACCAAATGCGCGAAGTGGTTGAAGAAATTGTCGATGCTGGGGCACCCTATGACTATGGGCTTGAAGCAGGCTCAAAATCTGAACTTTTAGCGGTGCTTGCATACAACACAAATCCAAATTCCTTGACCATTTTGAATGGTTACAAAGATGAAGAGTTTATTCGTTTATCCCTACTTGGCAGAAAGCTAGGTAGAAAAGTAGTGGTGGTTATTGAGAAATTCTCAGAACTAACTTTGCTTATTAAGATTTCTAAAGAACTTAACATTGAACCTATAATCGGCTTACGTTCTAAAATGAGCGCTCTAGGTAAAGGTAAGTGGCAGGGTTCCAGTGGAGATAGAGCTAAGTTTGGACTTACTATCCCTGAAATTATTAATGCAGCTAGGCTTCTTGAGAAAGAAGACATGGGGCACACATTAAAATTACTGCATTTCCATATCGGCTCTCAGTTAACAGATATTCGCGCAATTAAAGATGCGGTGAACGAAGGCGCGCGTATTTATGCTGAACTGCATAAAATGGGCTTCGCATTAGAATACGTGGACGTTGGCGGTGGTTTGGGTATCGATTATGACGGCAGTAAGTCGACTAATGATTCCTCACGCAACTATAGCTTGAATGAGTATGTCGCTGACGTTGTTTACGGCATGCGAGAAGTTTGTGATCTTGAAGGCGTACCACACCCAAATTTAGTAACAGAAAGTGGCCGCGCGATTACTGCGCATCATAGCTGCGTCGTGACAGAGATTGTTGGTGAAATCAAAGCTGATGGCGCTTCGCTTGATACTTCAAAAGTAGAGAATGAACACGTACTATTGAAGAATATGCGTGAAATTATTGAATATTGGAGTCCTGAGGTTAACCTTCAGGAAGTATACAATGACGCCTCGGAATGGAAAGAGAAGGCTGTTAGCGCTTTCAAATTACGCGTCGTGTCTTTAGAAGAATTAGGCAAAATCGAAACTCTGTATTGGGAAATTATGCGTCGTTTGCAAGTTGCCTATCGTGATGAAGAGTTTGTACCAGAAGGTCTACAGCATCTGGACTTTAGCTTGTCGTCGCAATACTTATGTAATTTCTCGATTTTCCAATCTGCGGCAGATACATGGGCAATTGATCAATTATTACCTGTTGTGCCACTAACGGGAATGGATAAAGAGCCTGATATTAACTGTTCGTTAGTTGATATTACCTGTGACAGTGATGGCAAGATTGACCAGTTCATCGTTGACCGCCAGCTACAAAACATCTTTCCTATTCGCTCACTTGAGCCAGGACAGAAAGCACACTTAGGTTTGTTTCTAACAGGTGCTTACCAAGATGTAATGGGTGATATGCACAACTTGTTTGGACGAGTAAATGAAGTGCATATTTTCAGTGATGATGATGATCCAGAGGATTTTTACATTGAAGAGTTTGTTGCCGGTTCGTCAGTACAAGATGTTCTTTCGATTATGCAATACCATCCAAGTGCAATGGCAATTGATGTAAAACGTCAGATAGATAAAGAAGTAGCTAATGGTCAAATAAAGCCTCGTGAAGGCGTGAAATGGACCGATTTCTATGAGAGTTGTTTGAAAGGTTATACTTACCTTAAAACTTCTTAGTTGAAACTGCTTAGTTGGAGCTGCTCAGCCGGAATTGCTCAATGAGTGCGGCTTAGTTAAATCTTCGTAGTCGAAGCTTTGCTAATCTTCTTTTAAAGAGGTGAGAGTATTTCGATTTAATCATAAAAAAGCCCCGAAGGTATTATCTAACTTTCGGGGCTTATTTCATTTCAGAAGGCACTTTTTTGTTATTTCAATGTAGCTAATTGAGCCACCTGATAAGCTTCAATTTGCTTCTTCCAAAACTTTGCAGTTATTTCATTTATCAGATTAGACTCTGCGTTCATTAAAAGTGCGTAACCGACACCTAGTTCCGGCGAAAATGCCACATCAGCACGATAACCTTGCACCCATCCACCATGGTAAATAATCTCAATATCATCGATATTGTATATGCGCCAACCTAGGCCATAATGGGCATCTTTAAGCTGCTTACGCCACTCTCTGCGATACAACTCTCGTTTAGTTTTTACTCGTGTTTCAGTCAGTGTATCGAGCATGCTCTGATCAATCACTTCAGGGTATTCTAAGAGCATCGCTTTTAACCAAATTTCCATATCAGCGGCGCTTGCATTCACACCAGCCGCAGGGGAATACTTGTAATAGTTATCTTTGACGCGAACGCTTACCCATTTGTCTTTATCGATTGCGGCATGAGGTTTGGCCCACTTCTTAGATGCCATCAGTGCTTTTCTTCCAACACTGGCAGTTGGCATATTCAAGGGGGTAATAATATTATCGGTGATTTCTTTCGCGAAGGTCGTTTTTTGCAGGCGGTAGTATTCTTCAAGAACACCAAAAAAAGTATTCTGATACGTATAACAAATACCGGGCTTACATAATGAATCGAGTTTCTCTAGGTGTTTTAGAACACGTGGCAGCTTGTAATTTGCCTCAATTAAATTGTCATAAGCATTGGGAATAAAACCCGTCGATTGCCCAATAAGGTGTTGCAATAAAATAGGAGTATCGCTGAAGTTATCGAATTTGTAATCAGGTACAAGTTCTTGCAGTGAATTCTGCCATGTTAGCTTTTTATCACGTACTTGCTGGGCCATAAAAACGGCTGTAAAGGTTTTCGATACCGAAGCTAAACGAAAAACAGTCTCTTTGTCGATTGCTGTGCCAGACTTTTCTGTTTTACCAAAGAATTCAAAACGAGTTTCTTGATTGGGTGCCACCCTTATAAAGGCGAGCCCCGGAACATTTTTCTTCTTTGCCGCCGCTTTGATTTCTTTCGTAAAGTCATCAACCCATGTTTCAGCTAGAAGCATAGGACTGACAAGAAAAAGTAAAACAGCTGCGCAAACTGGCGCTTTCATGAATTGCAAAATAGACCACTTTTCTTATTATTGAATGGCTATTATCTGCTAAATGGCCACGACAATTCAACTAAAGTTCAGTTTTTGAACTTTTAGCTTCTCACATCTAATGACTTGTTCCGAAAACAACGTGTTTATATTTAAATAAGGTTTAAACTACGATCAGATTATTTAATGTAAAACGCTTCATTCTTATTATTACAGGCCATCAACACAATGCTAAACTTATCGCTTTCAACCGTTCAAAAAGCTAGAGCCACTCGAGATCCTCGTTTCGATGGTTTATTTTTTGTCGGCGTAAAAAGCACCGGAATATTTTGTCGCCCAATTTGCAAAGCACGCATGCCTATAGAGAAGAACGTCACTTATTATGAGAGTGCAGTGAAAGCGATGAGTGAAGGCTTTCGACCTTGTTTAATGTGCCGACCTGATAGTGCGCCAGGCTCATGTGCATGGAAGGGTGTTGAAACGACAGTAGAGCGTGGCATAAAGCTACTCGGTGCCAACCTTTCATTGAGTATCGCTGAAATTGCCGAGAAGCTGGGTATCAGCACGCGTTATTTTACGAAATTATTCGAGCAGCATTTACAGGTTTCACCGAAACGCTACCAGTTACTCTGCCGTCTACTTTTCGCCAAGCAATTACTGCATGAATCAAACCTTCCTATAGAGCATGTGGCGCAAGCTTGTGGCTTCAGTGCGGCAAAACCATTACAACACCACATGAAGTTGAATACAGGGCTAACACCCAGTCAGATTCGCCGTGCAAATAAAACGACGACAGCGATTGAGGGCAGCAGTGTGAAAGTCTATTTATCGTATCGACCACCTTATCAATGGCAGCACATTCGTGACTTTTTCAAACTACGAGAAATTCAATCGAATGAAAAGGTGGAAGAAGACAGTATCAGCAAAGTGCTTCGTTTAGGTGGCGATACAGTTTTCTTTCAAGCAAGGCATCAAGCAGAGAAGCATCGATTTGAAGTTACTTTTATACTCAGTAATTTAAACTTATTAAAAGACAGTATAGCGTCGGTTCAAAAAATGCTGGATTTGAATTGTGAGCCTTTAGCAATTTATGAATCACTACAAGAAGCGGGCATGCCGTCCTCCCATATCTTGAACGGTTTGCGACTGCCAGGGATTGTCGATCGGTTTGAGGCCGGGTGTCGAGCAATAGTCGGTCAGCAAGTGACAGTGAAAGCAGCGATTGGACAGCTGAATTTATTGCAAGAGACGCTTAGCGGTGAACCTCTGGAAAATGAACCATTAAAGAATGGACCACTAAACAACGACCTACTAAACAACGAACTACTACTCAGCCCATTTGTAAGGCCCAAGCAAGTGGCAGAAGCCGATCTATCGTTTCTAAAAATGCCAAATGCCCGCAAAGCAACGCTTAAGGCCTTTGCACAATTCATGTTATCGAATCCAAATGTGTCGGTAGAGGAGTGGTTACAAATTAAAGGGATTGGTGCTTGGACAGTCAATTATGTGAATATGCGCAACAGCGATTCGCCAGACATTTTTTTAGCGACAGATTTGGTAGTGAAAAACCAAGTGAAGAAATTAGCAGATGAACAAATACACATAAACGATGAACTCGCCGCACCTTGGCGAAGCTACTTAACACTGAGCTTATGGAATTTATCTAATGGACTTAAACCAATGCCATTATATAAGTTATGAGCATGAGAACTTAGGATGTTATTTATCGTGAAAAAGGACGACTAGTATGAATATAGAATCGACGCGTTATCCGCAGTATCAACATTTGTTTAAAAGTGTTGTTGCCACGGAGCATGGGTTTCTTACAGTATTTGCAACGGATGAAGCAGTGAAAGCTATTGATTTTACTGATACACATCCAAGCCCCAACGAAAATAAGATATCAAAACTTGCAGCGAAGCAATTATCGGAATACATTGCACGGCAGCGAGATAGCTTCGATTTGCCTCTACAGCCAGATGGCACTGATTTTCAGCAAAACGTATGGAAAGCACTTACTAAGATCCCATACGGAGAAACCGCTAGTTACTTAGATATTGCTATCGCGCTTGGGAACAGAAAAGCATGTAGAGCGGTTGGAGCAGCGAATGGAAAAAACCCAATTCCAATTGTTATTCCTTGCCATCGTATTATTGGAAGCACAGGAAAACTTACTGGCTACGCAGGTGGTTTACCACGTAAAACTTATTTATTAGCGCTTGAAGCAAAGGACGATATTGAAAACTTCTCACTTAATTGAATTACTATTTTTGGGGGCAATTTGGGGCGCATCTTTCATGCTGATGAAACAGGCTGTGCCTGCCTTTGGCGTATTCGCACTGGTTGAAGTAAGAACTTTCTTGGCGGCGGTATGTTTGCTGCCGGTAGTTTATTTTACTCGTCAATGGGCGGATCTATCGGCAAATTGGCTGAAGCTTCTGTTTGTAGGAGCAATTAATACGGCTATTCCATTCTCACTGTTTTCATACACTAGCTTGCATCTAGATGCGGGCTTAACCTCAATATTAAATGCTACCGCGCCGATGTTTGGAGCTCTGATTGCTTATTTCTATTTGCAAGAGCGTATTGGTGTTCATGGCGTTATCGGTATCTTTTTGGGCTTTTTAGGTGTGGTGGTCATTAGTCAAGATACCCATTCCGTTAGCCCGGTCACGCTGCTGCCAGTGCTAACGGCATTAGGGGCAACTTGCTGTTACGGCATAGCCGCTTGCTTCATGAAAAAACACCTAAGTGGCGTAAAGCCATTTGCGATTGCAGCAGGCAGTCAGGTGTTCGCATCTTTGTTGTTATTTCCATTCGCGCTATATACATGGCCAAGTGTGAACCCTGATGCTGCGACTTGGGGTGCCGCATTAGTGCTCGCAGTGGTTTGTACTGGCGTGGCTTACATTATGTACTTTGACCTCATTTCCAAAGTGGGGGCATCATACGCAATGACGGTTGGTTACTTAGTGCCGTTGTTCGGAATTTTGTGGGGAATGATCGTACTAGGCGAAGTGTTATCAACCTATGCCATTGTCGGTGGAAGTATGATCATTGTTGGTTTGATGATAACTACGGGCATTTTAAAGCGTCGACGATTTAAAGCGAGCGTATAGCTCGCTTTAAACACTCTTAAAAGTCGACGACCTTGCGCTCGATATCGGATGTAGTCAAATTGTCTAATGCAGGTTTCAAACGCATAATGGCAGATACAAAACTATCTTGCTCACCTAGTTTCACTTTGCACATAGAAAATTTAAGAAGCGCCTGATGCTTTCTACAATCTGTCTGGATGGTGGCTAAACCATGACGAATATTTTCCATAAATTGAGTGGCATCGTCTGAATTTGTTCCTTGCACTAAAATCAACCACTGACTTTCATTCACCTTTCCAAACTCACCGTCTGTCGTGAATTTCCCAACGGACTCTAATAAATATTCGGATATTTTTGTTCCTAAGCTTGCCAATAGGGGAAGGTTTTTCTCGGAAACTGGCCTTTTATAAAAGTCGTTCAACTGAACAAGTACTAAAAACGCATCGTTTCTATAGGCTCCAGTATCGACGATATACTTAATTTTCTCATCCGACTGCATTTTACAATAGGGTAAAACGATACCTTCATGTTGCATGTCTTTGCGGAAATAGTAGAGCAAGTTATAAATGATTAAGAACAGAAGAAATATGACCACGAGTACGGTAATAGCAGAAAACATGAAAGCACTACTAATTTCAGTTTGTTGCTCGTTTAGTGGTGACATAAGCAACATTGTCCAATTGAACAGATCAAGGTTGACCTGAGCAATTAGAATGTCTTGTTCATTGATATTGACTAACTGGTTATTAATTTCCGCGACAGGTGCTTGAGCTGATAAAGCCTCATCTGCATCAAGTCCAACTTCCTTTGTGGCGCTTTGATACCAAGCGAGATCTTTCAGGTTATTAAAGTTCGACTTGCTAGCATTCAGCGCAGGATCGGAACTCAGCATTATCGTGCCGGTAGGGTCAACAAAAATGAAATCATGCCCATAGGTGGCTTTATGTGTTTCAAAGACTTTAATGAACTCAGCTAAACTTTTTGCGACACCAAAGAAGCCGATAAAGTCTCCGTTTCGGTCATATATTTTTATATCAATGTAGAAATGAGTGTCTTCCCATTTACCGATATCGCCAACCGATTTCTCTGGAGTATCACGATACTTAAAGTACCAGTTTACTTCATCTTCAAGTAATCGAATTGTTGTTCCATCGGAATTGTATTGCATGCGCTGCTTTTCTAAAGCAACGAAGAAGCCCATTTGAAACTCTTGTTCTAAGCGACTGAGTGTGGCAAATATCTGTGATTCATCAAACCTGCCATCATTCGCGGACGACAATTGCATGATTTCGTTTAGCTCTTTGGATTTACTTAGCGTTTCAGCAATATGTAGGGGTTCAATTACTTGATCGACAACGAGTTTGACAGCTGGCGAGAGAGACGCTTGATGAGAGCGACTTTGTTCGGCAACTATTTTAGTCATACTGAAATGAATTAGCGTGACAATTGAGACAACCACAATAGCAAACAAAACTAAGATACTGCGGTGAAGTGTTCGAAAAATATTCATTATTATAGCGTTATTCAACATCCTGTTATTTGCTTGCAATGATAGGGTAATTAATGAGCAAAGTCTACTGACAAGCGGTTTTCAGTTAGTTACACTACGCAACAAATTAGAAAGGAAAAATCTATGTCACTGAGCGTTATCATCCTTGCTGCGGGCAAGGGAACAAGAATGAAATCATCGTTACCCAAAGTATTGCACCCAATTGCTGGTAAACCGATGGTCGAACATATTATTGATGCGGCGAAACAGCTCGATTGTGGCAGCATTAACTTGGTCTATGGACATGGAGCTGACTTACTCGAAAAAGCGCTTGGACATCACAAAGTAAATTGGTGTTTACAAGCAGAACAACTAGGCACAGGCCATGCAGTTCAACAGGCTGCAGATCATATTCAAGATAACGACGATGTCATGATCCTTGTGGGTGATGCGCCTCTTATCAGCAGCGAGACTCTGCGCCGCTTAGTCGATGCAAAAGCGCAAGCCGACTTGGCCTTATTAACAGTGCATTTAGATGATCCGACTGGCATGGGGCGAATCATTCGTGACGGCGACAACATAACAGCGATTGTCGAACACAAAGATGCCACCGATGCACAACGTGAAATTACTGAAATTAACACTGGCATGATGTTGATGTCTGGCAAAGACTTGAAGCGTTGGTTGGGCGATTTATCAAACGACAATGCTCAAGGTGAATATTACCTGACTGATGTGATTGAAATGGCAGCCAAAGAAGGCAAAAGCATTCGTGCTGCGCATCCAGTTTGGGAGCGTGAAGTAGAGGGCGTAAATAACCGGGTTCAATTGTCGTCTTTAGAATCTGCTTATCAATTCCGTAATGCTGAAGCCTTGATGACAGCAGGTGTGAGTTTAGCTGATCCTCGTCGTATTGATGTGCGCGGCAATCTGACTGTTGGGCAAGATGTGAGTATTGATATCAACGCCATTTTTGAGGGTGATGTTGAAATAGCGGACAACGTTGTTATTGGTCCTAACTGTGTTTTAAAGAATTGTAAAATTGGCAAAGGTAGCCGAATTGAGGCGTTCTCGTTGGTCGAAGATTCAGTTGTTGCTGAAAATTGTAATGTTGGTCCATACGCAAGATTGCGTCCAGGCGCTGAATTACATAATGGCGCAAAAGTCGGCAATTTCTGTGAAGTGAAGAAATCGGTTATTGGTGAAGGCTCGAAAGTAAATCACCTTACCTATGTTGGCGATGCTCAAATTGGTAAAGGCGTTAACGTTGGTGCAGGCACGATCACTTGTAACTATGACGGTGTGAACAAATTCAAAACCATTATTGGTGATGGCGTGTTTGTTGGCAGCAATAGCTCGCTAGTTGCCCCTGTTAGTATCGGTGAGAATGCGACGATTGGCGCTGGCTCAGTGGTCACCAAAGACGTGAATGCGGAAGAGCTAGCTATCGCTAGAGGAAAGCAACGTGTTATCGCAGGTTGGGAAAGACCAAAGAAAAAATAGCATTGAGACTAACTAGCCAAAGCTAGCTAAAGTCCAAGCTAAAGTCCAAGCTTAAGCCCTCATGTTTTCATCAACATGATAAAAGCCCTCAATATCAAAATCTTATTGGGGGCTTTTCGTATCTGCTGTAATACTTGATTGCAGCATGTCGTACCTTTCATTTCGCAAACTAAGCTATCTTTGAACGAATAATAGTCTCGTTAATTTGCACGATTTATAATCGTAAACTTGCAAAACGAAACTAAAAACATATAATGTGTTTCGATTTGAAACTTAGGGCTTTCGATTTTGCAGAAAAGAAACACTCAACAGCGCCGTCGTGCGATCATTGAAGCACTGAATGAGCATGGTGAAGTGGCTGTAGATAAGCTTTCTAAACGCTTTTCAACGTCAGAAGTCACTATTCGCAAAGACTTAGCTGAACTTGAAAACAGCGGGCTACTTCTGCGCAAGTTTGGTGGTGCCGTTCTTCTTCCTAAGGATTCATCCGAATTATCAAGCGAAAAACTTTCGAGTCGAAAGTTAGCCATTTCAGCTTTGGCTGCAACGCTCATCCAAGACCACAATCGAATTATTATTGATGGTGGTAGCACGACGTCAGCATTACTGCCGCATTTGCCTAAGAAGCTTGGCTTAGTGGTAATGACCAATTCTCTGAACGTCGCCAACATCCTATTAGAAGGCGAGAATGAACCTCAAGTATTGATGACTGGCGGTACTTGGGATGCACAGTCACATTCTTTCCAAGGTCAAATGGCAGAAAACATGCTTCGGGCCTATAATTTTGACCAAGCATTTTTAGGAGCGGCGGGTTTAGATATTGCTCGTGGTTCAACGACATTCAATGAACTGACTTCATTGAGTCGCACAATGGCTGAGGTGTCGAAGCAAGTGATTGTGTTGGCTGAGTCAGAAAAATTAGAAAGAAAAATACCTAATGTGGAATTGCCTTGGTCGCAAATATCCATATTAGTGACCGATGATGGCCTCGATAAAGACGCCAAGAAACAAATTGAACAACATGGCGTAACGGTAATGTGCGCTCAAGTAACTGATTAACTTTATTATTAAAAATGACACAACTTACCCCAGCGTAAAGAGCTAGTGAGTATTAGTGTACGGCAAATTAGGAAATTAATATGTGTGGAATTGTTGGCGCAATCGCCGAACGTAACGTAGTAGAAATATTATTAGAAGGTTTACGCAGACTTGAATACCGCGGGTATGATTCAGCGGGTGTTGCTTTACTTGATGGCGAAGGTAATTTAAGACGCGAGCGTCAAGTGGGTAAAGTTAAGGCATTAAGTGATGCCCTTGTGGAAAACCCGATTTTAGGATCTACTGGTATTGCACATACTCGTTGGGCAACGCACGGCGGCGTAAATCAAAAAAATGCTCATCCACACTTTTCAGATGAAAGAATTGCCGTGGTACATAATGGTATTATTGAAAACTACGAAGTACTTCGAGCAGATCTTCAAGCCAAAGGTTATGTGTTCGGTTCTGATACAGATACAGAAACCATTGCACACACCGTTCACGAAGAAGTGAAAAAAGGGAAAGACTTACTGCAAGCAGTACAAGATTCCGTTAAACAATTCCACGGCGCTTATGGCACCGTTATTATGGACAAAGAAGATGCTAGTCGCGTTGTTGTAGCGCGCTCTGGTAGCCCTTTAGTGATTGGCTTAGGTATAGGCGAAAACTTCATCGCTTCAGACCAAATGGCGCTTTTACCCGTTACACGTCGCTTTATTTTCCTTGAAGAAGGCGATGTCGCAGAAATTACGCGTACTACCGTTTCTATTTACGATCTCAATGGCGATGCAGTTGAGCGTGAAGTGTTTGATTCTGAATTAGAACATGACGCTGGCGATAAAGGCGGCTACCGCCACTACATGCTTAAAGAAATTCACGAACAGCCAAGTGTTGTGCGCAATACTTTGCAAGATCGCTTAGGTGAACATGATCTTGTGGAAGGCATCTTTGGCGCAGGTTCAGAAGATATTCTTAAAGACATAAAACACGTGCAAATTATCGCATGTGGAACAAGTTACCATTCAGGCATGACTGCACGTTATTGGTTGGAGCAATATGCCAACGTTTCGTGCAATGTCGAAATTGCGTCAGAATTTAGATACCGTAAATCAGTCGTTCATCCAAACAGTTTGTTGGTGACCATTTCACAGTCGGGCGAGACTGCTGACACGCTTGCGGCACTTCGTTTAGCTAAAGCGAACGGTTACAAATCAAGTTTAACCATCTGTAACGTGCCTGGTTCATCACTGGTGCGTGAATCAGACATGGCGTTCATGACATTAGCTGGCGCTGAAATTGGTGTGGCTTCAACCAAAGCTTTCACTACGCAGTTAACCGGTTTCTTAATGTTGACCCTAGCATTAGGTAAGTACAACGGCATTTCTGCAGAAGACAAAAAAGCCATTATCGACGGCCTGCATAGCCTGCCAAGTAAGTTAGAAGAAACATTAACGCTAACGAAAGGCATTGAAGACTTAGCAGAAGAATTTGCAGATAAAAATCACAGCTTATTCTTAGGTCGCGGCGATCAATACCCCATTGCAATGGAAGGTGCATTGAAGCTAAAAGAAATTTCTTATATTCACGCTGAAGCCTATGCCTCTGGCGAGTTGAAGCATGGTCCATTAGCTTTGATAGACGATGAGATGCCAGTAATTGTAGTTGCACCAAACAACGAGTTGCTTGAAAAGCTTAAATCGAATGTTGAAGAAGTGCGTGCTCGCGGTGGCATTATGTATGTGTTTGCTGATAAAGACGCTCAGTTTGCAAGTGACGAAACCATGCGCGTTATCAACGTTCCGCATTGTGAAGCACCAATAGCACCAATCGTGTATACCTTACCTTTACAGTTATTGTCGTACTATGTGGCAGTAATCAAAGGTACGGATGTTGATCAGCCTAGGAATTTGGCGAAGTCGGTTACGGTTGAGTGATTTTTGGGTTGGAGTGGTCTCTTTAGGCAGACTCTTGCCCGTCGCCACCGTGCAGGCAATGGTCTCCTTAGTCCCTTACCCGTCACCACCGCGCAGGCGGTGGTCTCCTTAGTCCCTTGCCCATCACCACCGCGTAGGCGGTGGTCTCCATAGTCCCTTGCCCGTCACCACCGCGTAGGCGGTGGTCTCCTTAGAGAGAGAATCGGTTATTTCGAAGTTTTGAGTTGTTGTTCTTGGAAGCGGACCTTTACGGGAAAACTGCTATAGCAATGACCTATCTGCGCATGATGTTGAAGACTAACACGTCACACAAAACTTCAACAATTCGACATTTAATCAAACTAGCCTGGTCAAAAAAACAGCTGTTACATGGGTAGCATATAGCGTTATTTCTCCTTATACTCTTAACGTTGTATTGTATTGATTATATTATAAATCTATACAAGCACCCCTGATTTACGCTACAAAATTAATAATATCAAGGATGGTAATATGCCCAATAATACACGACTTTCACGCGGTACTTTGCGAAGCAATAAAAAAGTTTTGGTCTGCGGTTCCTTTATTTTCCTGTCACCCACCCTATTAAACGCTCAAGAATCAGGTACAGATGCGCTTACTCAGGCCGTAAATATCAAGAGTACTGAGCTCTCAAAACAACTCAGTTCTTATAAAGAAGCAGAAGTAAAAACCAAGGTACCACCTAAATATCCAATCTCTGCCGCTCGCAAAGGCTACGAAGGTTGGGCTTCCTATAGTTTTTCGGTAGACAGTGAAGGAAGTGTAAAAGACATTGAACTGGTAGATTCTAGCGGCTTAAGAGCCTTTGAACTTGAAGGTAAAATCGCTTTAAAGCGTTGGAAGTATGTACCAGCGACCAGCAATGGAGAGCCAGTTGATTCTGGGAATTATCGGATACAACTCGATTTTCGTTTGGATGACAATAGGAATAATGGAGTAACTCGAAGTTTCAAAAAACGCCTGACCGAAGCGCAAAAAGCACTTGATGAAGGTGACCTGCTAAAAGTTAAAGAGCTAATTGCTGAAATTGACCAGAAAGGGCAGCGTAATCGCAATGAGTCTTTTTACTTCTCTATGTTGGAGGCTGACTATGCTGCTGCCATTGGTGATAGCTTGTTGGAAGCCCGTTCGTTTAGATATGCATATTCATTCTTGAGCAACGATTGGCAGGAAGAAAAGCGCCGTTCTTATGCTTTCGAGCGTATGTTTAAGTTATATATCAACACTAAGCAATATAAAAG
Source organism: Glaciecola sp. MF2-115 (assembly GCF_047250385.1). Taxonomy (NCBI): domain Bacteria; kingdom Pseudomonadati; phylum Pseudomonadota; class Gammaproteobacteria; order Alteromonadales; family Alteromonadaceae; genus Glaciecola; species Glaciecola sp. MF2-115. The sequence goes on along the minus strand of NZ_JBLBVM010000042.1, from coordinate 576 downwards.
TGCATTGAGAGTGTTTGAGAAAGCAAAGGATACTTCGACCGATGAAGCCTTAGTTGCTGATCTGCAAGTCGTGGCGGTGCAAGTCACAAGTTTACTGGAAGATGGTGCGGCTCTCGCAAGACCCGGTTATATTCGAGACAACTACTTTTGGTATCACAAGCTGACTTACAATACTTTCTCCATCATTGAGGTGAAAGGTGATATCGATGAGCTACAACTTCGCTGCGACCTTGAAACGACAGTGTATAAGTTCAAACCGAACAACACATGGACTATTCCAGAATCTTGGGGAGACTGTTCAGTGCTATTAAACGGTGAGGCAGACACTACATTTACGCTCGTGGAAAATAGAGTTTAAATTAACAATGAATGCTAGTCATTATTCTCCCTGACAATCAGGATGAACAGAGCTTCATCAAGCTTGACAGACAGCAATGAGCCCAGCCTGTGTGAAAACTCCGTTTTGATCACCTTTTGAACTAAGTAGGCTGTTCTTATGATCAAACAGTCTTAGCAGCCGATCCAAGTTCACCATGGTATTTAGTATAATAAAGCGGTAAGCCAAAGCAGGAGATT
>NZ_JBLBVM010000041.1:0-98504 GCF_047250385.1 Glaciecola sp. MF2-115 | reverse complement strand
CATCCCAGACTGTGTGAAAACTCCGTTTTGATCACCTTTTGAACTAAGTAGGCTGTGCTTATGATCAAACAGTCTTAGCAGGTGATCCAAGTCAATGTGTGTATTTAGTATAATTAAGCGGTAAACCAAAGCAGAAGGTTAACCGCAAATGTCACATCACATAAAAGGCCAATCAAGAACCCAAGCTACCCTGTTTCCTGAAGCGTTAGATGACTTCGTCACTGAAGAAAATCCTGTTCGCGTTATCGACGTATTTGTGGATAGCTTAGACTTAGGAAAACTAGGGTTTGAAAAAGTGACAACTAAAGCGACAGGCCGTCCTTGCTATCACCCCGGTACAATGCTCAAGCTCTATATTTATGGTTATCTTAATCGCATTCAGTCGTCCCGACGACTTGAGAAAGAGACACATCGAAACGTTGAATTAATGTGGTTACTAGAGCGCTTGCAACCTGACTTTAAAACCATTGCCGATTTTAGAAAAGACAACGGAGAAGGCATAAAGAACACCTGTCGTCAGTTTGTTCAACTGTGTAGAGAGATGAACATGTTCACCGATGCAGTGGTGGCGATAGACGGCAGTAAATTCAAAGCAGTGAACAATAAACAAAAGACCTACACGCCTAAAAAAGCAAAAGACTTGATTGCTAGGTTCGACGCTAGCATTGCGCGTTATCTGGATATTTTAGCGGACAAAGATAAGCAAGAAATATCAGATGAAGAAGCGGGTGTCATGCATGAAAAAGTCGCATGGATGAAGATGAGGTTGGCAGAGCTGGCCGACATCGAAGCTCAAATACAAGCAGCACCAGACAAACAGGTATCGCTGACTGACCCCGACTCAAGGCTCATGAAAGCCAACAATATGACCAAACAAGTTTGCTACAACGTACAATCAGCAGTGGATACCAAACATCACTTGATCATTAGTCACGATGTGACTCAAACAACGGACAGAGGCAAGCTTCACTCCGTCGCAAGTTTGGTGCAAGAGACCTTAAAAACAACCGATATTACCTTCATCGCAGACAAGGGTTATTACAGCAGAGAAGATATTAAAAACGTGCTCGATACAGGGTCGGAAATGCTAGTCCCCAAAAGTGATACATCGGGCGCTGCAAAAGCGGGGATATTTAATAAAAACGAGTTTATTTACGATAAAGACAACGACCACTTTACCTGCCCCGCAGGCAATATATTATCTCATCGTCGCAATTCCGTTGAACATGGGATGGAGCTAAAAATCTATGTAAACCATATCGCCTGCCGCGATTGTCAGATACGGTCAAAGTGCACTCGTTCTCAATACGAACCAAGAAAAATGAGGCGGTGGGTGCATGAAGACATGATTGACAGCATGCATCAGCGTTTAAAGCGGGCAAGACACACATCGCTAATAAGAAAACAAACCGTTGAACATCCATTCGGCACAATAAAAATGTGGATGGGCGCGACACATTACCTCACCAAACGCATTAAGAATGTGAGCACAGAGACGAGTTTGCATGTACTTGCTTATAATCTGAAAAGAATGATGACGATAAAAGGTAACTTAGGGTTGATGGCGGCAATTCAACAATAGAAGTGTAGAATTGGCACTGAAACGGCTGAAAATCCATCCCCATCACCAAAAATGAGGGATACCTCAGATAAAATACAATCTAATCTAAATTAGTAATGTCGTGCTCAAAACACTAAAAATGGCTCGTATCATCTAAAAAGTGAGAATGCTTGCCGAACAAGTCATTGATAATGAGTTTTTACACAGCCTCATCCAAATGCGGTCGTATCCGATACATCCAACACTTCATTTGAAACTTCCCACCGTCATCACCGCGAAGGCGGTGACCTCCAACTATTTAAGAAATGTTTCGATAATAATAGGTTTTATGTTATTGAACTAACTTTCTTTTTTTGAATTATCTATGCTGTTTTGGGGGTTACCGCCTTCGCGGTAATGACCTAGGGTGTTTGAATGTAAAGGAGTTCAATCCGTCCGTTTTCTGCCTCTAAGAAGCGAATAGCGTGGCATTGCCTAGCACCCATCAGCCAAGCCCCCACCGGTCGTGCACTTCTAAATTAAGCGTACTGCATACGTATTTCTGGAGAATTTTCCATTTCATTATTGAGGACTAATGCAAACAAGCTACGTAATTCATCAGCAGCTTTGCCCTTGGGTTCACTCTCAAGTACTGATAAGCCACTCTCTTCACTGTCATCGTATATATGGCGTTCATGCAACACGGCATCTGCAATTGGAATGTCAAATAAACTTGCGGTTTGTTTTGCATCATTCACACGCGTTTGCTGATTTGGTTGAGAAGGACATTGCGTAAAAACGATATGCGCAGCGAGTTGTTGATTGACCATTTTACAACTGTTAACTAATTCATCTAAATGCACTAAAGTTTTTAAATCCCTGCGTTTAGGTCGCATTGGCAGTAGCGCAACATCAGCGGCCGACAGCGTTGAACGTAGGGCGAGTAAATCTTGTGCGCCGCAATCGACGATAACATATTGATACTGACTGTTATAACCAAGTAATTGATTTCTAATTTTGCCATTTAATTGAACACAGTCTATTGGTAAGGCATTGAAGTTGTTATTTCTCAATTTTATCCAATCTGCCGTTGTACCTTGGATATCACAATCAACGAGCAAAACACTTGCGACTTTGTCTACTGCTAGATAAGTAGCAAGATTCTGCGCGATACAGCTTTTACCACTTCCGCCTTTCTCACCACCGACTAAAATTATCATAGTTCACCCTTTTGAATGGTATTAAGATTAATAAGTTGTCAACCAACGTAAAAACGCTATACCTAATTACATATGTGATATTGACGTAATGAAAGTAACCCCTATACTGGCTTTATTGTGAATATCTATTAATATTTAAGCATGTAACTCAATACCCTAAATAGAGGATTATAATGGCTCAACCAACAAGTTTACCTAATCATGAAGGCAAGCAAGTCCCCGACGTTACTTGGCCTGTAAGAAGTGGCGACGAATGGAAGAAGATGTCGTCTAAAGAGCTCTTCGGCGGCAAGAAGGTGGTGTTATTCTCACTTCCGGGTGCGTTTACGCCGACATGCTCGTCTACACACCTTCCTCGTTACAACCAATTAGCGAGTACATTTAAGAAATTAGGTGTTGATGAAGTTTGCTGCATGTCTGTCAATGATACTTTTGTTATGAACTCTTGGTTGGCAGACCAAGAAGCTGAAAACATTACCGTTATCCCAGATGGTAATGGCGAGTTCACAGCTGGCATGGATATGCTTGTCGATAAAAGTGATATCGGTTTCGGTAAAAGGAGCTGGCGCTACTCTATGTTCGTAAATGATGGTGTCGTAGAGAAAATGTTCATTGAACCTAATGTACCCGGCGACCCATTTGAAGTGTCTGACGCTGATACAATGCTTGCCTATTTAGCACCTGATGCGAAAGCGCCTGAAGAAGTGTCATTGTTCACTAAACCGGGTTGTTCATTTTGTGCTAAGGCGAAAGCCATGCTCAAAGACGCAGGTTACGATTACGAAGAAATCGTGTTGGGAAGCCAAGCGACACTTGCATCACTTAAGGCTGTCTCGGGACGTGATACGGTTCCTCAGGTATTTATTGGTGGTAAGCATATTGGTGACAGCAACGATCTGGCTGCCTACCTACAAGGCGCTTAATAAGCCTTTAAGTATTTGCTAAATACAATTAGAAGGGCATAGTTTGAAAAAACTGTGCCTTTTTGTTTTTGCATATCAAAAAATACCGTAGACTACTAAGTGCAAGCAGCACATTACTATTAGTAGCGAGTGATTCATAAAAAGGAAAGTAAATTGATGGATGGTGATACCACCAAGATTGCAACAACGAACTGCTTAACATTCTGCATTATCAGCATGATTAGCCTGCTTCTTACTTGGCCAAGTCAAGCTCAAGAAGCGGTAGGGAATAAGCTTGCACTTCCCGTTCAACTTTTCGAAGATTTTTCAAATTTGAATGAACTTGAACTAGGCTCAGTGCGCGAGTGTGAAGACAATGTAGGTCTATACGAATATAAGGTTTGTTCAGATGCCCTGCGTAATGAAGGGAATGCGCCTTTCATTCTCTATGCAAAAGGTGCTCCCAGCGCTGATGGGAAAAGAAAAGTAGCCCCTATCGTTGTATTGTTTCACGGCTTATCCGACTCGCCTTTTTCGTTGCGAGGGGTAGCAGAGCACCTTAATAATCAGGGGTTTACTGTTGTCGTTCCTTTAACTCCCGGACATGGAAAGTTGAATGCTAAGGAAGATATGCGCGACCCAAAGCTAAAGCAGCGCTGGTATGATTATGTTGACACTATCATGTCCTTGGTTTCCCCTTACTCTGATAAAACTTTTGTTGGAGGCTTTTCCACAGGCGGAACACTAGCCACTCGTTATATGCTTTTGCACCCTGAGGAAGTCGATGGTTTGCTGTTATTTTCCGGCGCATTAGCGTTGTCGAAGAACGCCGAAAACTTAGGACGTATTTGGGGTATGAAATGGCTCGCAAAAATTGTTGATGGTGACTTTATTAGCGAAGGCCCGCATCCTTATCAATATCCAGATGTTGCCGGTTATGCAGGTTTAACACTAGCCGATGTGGTTTTTGAAGTGCGAGAACTATTGGATACGACCCAAGTCTCAATGCCCATATTTGTTGCTCACTCTTTTGCTGACACTATTGCACCCTATCATGGGGTTGAGAATCTAATGTTGAAAGTAGATGGCGAGCATCAAGTAATGACGATTGATAAAAGTTATGATACTTGCCATCGTGATCTAGTATTAAATTCCATCATGATGGTTGACTTGAAAATTGACAAAACCAAGTTGAATATTAGTGAACGTTGCGCCGTTCCTAAGCCCAATCCTTTATTTAAGAATATGATGGCGATGCTGGATTACTTTTTTAAGCAGCAATTGCTAGAATAAAATTTGAGCGCCGTGATGCGCATATGTTTATTTGATAAATGGATATTATTAGGCGATTAAGTTTCGCTACTTATAAGGATATATATGAAGTTAATTCTTGCTAGCCTGTTTTTTACTACGCTTATTTGCCAATCTGCTTTTGTACTAGCTACTAGTGTTCCACAATCCGAGGGTGCAATGTTGGCTGAGGGTTCTCTACCCGCTGAGGGCTCTTTATCCGCTGAAGGCTCTTTGCCTGCTGAGGGCTCTCTACCCGATGAAGGCTCTCTACTAGCTGAAGGCTCTTCCCTCCCCAATAACGTCGATGAAATTGTCGTGGATTTACAAGAGGATGGTAGAATTTATACACCAACTCAGGAGTCGGGATCGCTAGAAATGTCCTACCCCATGTCGGCGCAGCGTCTTAAAGCGGAAGGTTACATTGAACTTAGTTACGACGTTGATGAGCAAGGTAAGCCGATTAACTTGCGCTTTACGCGTATTAGCGGTATCGATATTTTTGAAACACTCATCGAAAAAAATATCAATGATTGGGAGTATATACCTGCCACAATGGATGGTGTTCCTATCGTCCAGAAGAATTTAAGTCGCTCCTTTACTTTTGCGTTAACTAAATTAAGTGATAAATTTCCCGAACCTTTGATGCGTAGAGAGTTTGCTCATACTTATCTTAGAATGCGTAAATTGTTGAAGGAAAAAAAGTATGAGGAATTAGGCGAAACTCTCAATAAAATGGAAGAAGCCAACATTATTCGGTTTTCTGAGAATCGACAACTTTCTCTAGTTAAATTCACATACTTGGATAAGGTTGGTGCCAGCGTTCAGGACAAAATTCTAACGCTTGAACGAGCGATTAAGGATATTGCGAGAACGGAAAAAACCAAAAAATCACACAGTAAAATTAAAGCGATGTTATTCAAACTCTATGTGAACAATCAACAATATCTTCAAGCCTTGATTCAATATAATGCTCTCAGAAATAGTGACTTCAGTGAGGACTTGTTGCCCGACTTAGCGCCTTTGCTAGAAGTCGCCAATGCCAAATTAAGATCCGGTGAGCCGTTGAAGGCTGCTGTTAAAGTGGATGCTACTGATATAGCAGCGCACTACCTTTCGCGTCGGATGTTTAAGATAGATGCGGACGAGGCCATTAGTTTTACCGAGCTTCGTTGCGGCGATTTCAACGTCAGTTTTGACTACACCAAAGACACTTTGTATCAATTGCCGTTCGACTGGAATAGCTGCAAACTGGTTGTAAGTGCACCTGAAGGAACCTTGCTGACTATTTCTGAGTCTGCTATTTACGATTCGCTTTAAGGATCGAAGTGCACCGTAATATTGCTAAATAATATAAATAGCTTTAAGGCTAAAAAGCCGTAAGATGCATAAAAAGAGATTGAAAAAGGAAGTTTAAATGAGCAAAGCATTTTTTCCTTCAATTCACGCTTTTCGCGGCTTCGCCATAATTAATATTGTTGCGATTCATGCTATTGAATTTGTTTTTTACTTTGCAGGTACGAGCAATAGCCCTCATAAGGCAGATTTAACAGCTTTCGTTTGGGGTGAAAGCATACTGTTTCATGACTCAACACTCTATTTTACTTTTATCTCTGCAATTTTATTTTCTTTAATATTAGAAGAGCGTGGTTATTCCCGCTTTTTTAAATCAAAAATAACCAACGTTTTTTTGCCCTATCTCTTTTTCACCTGTTTTTTTACTTGGCGGCAATGGGGATTTGATGGCTCGCTCACCTACTTTAGTGGCAGCTTACTTGAGTACTTTCTTTTAGTAGGAAAAAACCTCATCACGGGTGGCGCTATCTTTTCGTTTTGGTATATCCCAGTTTTATTTGTACTTTTTCTTGCAACGCCACTTTTTGCAAAACTTTTAAAAAGTAATCAGGCAAGGTACTTGGTTATTCTTTTAATTCTGATGCCGCTGGTTTGCTCTCGCGCTTGGCCCGATATAACTTGGACAAACTTTGCCTATTTTTTAGGTGCTTATATGCTGGGTATGTTGGTTGGGGCAAACTACCGTCAAACCATTGATCTGATCGAGCGATATCTCACTTCATTCATTTTGCTGGCAGTGGCTTCAACGTTGAGCTTAGTTGGCTTATTTTATTTGGAGAGCCCTAGTTGGGGAATAGTCACCTTCACTGAGTCAGCCTGGTACATACAAAAAATTGCATTTTCCGCATTAGTCATTTTGTTATTTGAGCGCACTATGGGGAATGTGCCAGCTTGGCTAAACTTACTAGGCAATTATGCGTTTACCATTTATTTTTTGCATGCTTATCTGTTATTTGACATGTACAAGCATATGAATAGCCTAATCACGCCACCCACAAGTACACCTATCATTTTAGCTCTTGCACTATTAAATGTTGTTTTTGTGATTACACTCGGTGTCATAATTACTCACGGCTGTAAATTACTTTTAGGTAAGTGGTCGCGGAATATTATAGGGGCTTAATTAGCTCTTTTCGTCTTTCGGCGCTGATTCGGCATGCGATTGCTCAGCTTTTTTCACGCGAATTTTACTACCATCGAGTTCCATATTATTAAGTTGGCCAATAGCAATTTTTGCTTCGCCAACTTTAGGCATCTCAACAAAAGCGAAGCCCTTAGACTTTCCTGTTGCTTTATCCATAACTAAATTACACGACTGAACTAAACCTATGTCAGTGAATAATGATTTGAGGGAGTCTTCAGTAGTGGAACGAGCTAAATTTCGGATTATTAGTTTCATAATATTGTTTCATCATAAGAGTTTTCGCAATTATACATGAAGCAATGAGGCATGTTTCAACTAAAGTGGTTTTGATCACTTTAGTTGAAACAGTTTACTTAAGAAGTGTCGCGAATCCGCCCTAAACAGCCAAGTCTAGCTTGCTTTAGCGACAGCTTCGACTTCGCGCCAAACTCTAAGTACGTTTTCGTTGAGTACTTTTTTAATGTCGGCTTCAGAGTATCCACGCTCTAACATGCCTTCGACTAGGTTCGGAAAATCAGAAACGTCTTTCAGATTAATCGGCAAGGAATCACCCACGCCGTCATAGTCTGAACCGATACCGACATAATCAATACCAACCAATTTCACAACATGATCGATATGGTCAAGCACGATATCTAGGCTTGCAAAAGGATAAGGGCTCTCGGTATTGTATTTTTCAATAAAGTCTTTTACTTCCTGACTATCTTGACCAAATACCTTAGCTAACTCTTCTACTTTTTTCCCGCGGTTATCACGCCAGCTTCGAGCGACTGGGCTAACAAAACCTGAACCAAAGTTGATCATGATAACGCCTTGGTTTTTCGCTAAGGCTTTTAACATATCATCGTCCATGTTGCGTTCGAAGCCCGGTGTAAATTGGCGTAATGAGGAGTGTGATGCAATCACTGGGGCACGGCTAATATCAATTGCCTGATAAAACGCAGCATCTGATACATGTGAAATATCCACGATAATGCCAAGCTTGTTCATTTCAGCAACCATCTCTTTTCCAAAAGGGCTAAGACCTTTCCACTGTCTGCGCAAGTCGTAAGAGGAATCACTGATGTGATTGCTTTGACTGTGCGCTAATGTGATATAGCGTATGCCTCTCTCATAAAACGTGCGAAGTGTGTCGAGTGAGCCTTGTACAGGCGAACCATTTTCCATTCCCATAGGTAATGAAATTTTATTGTCTTTGAAGTTTTGCTCTACATCAGCAACGGTGTATGCGAGGGCAAACTTATCTGGAGCTCTACCGACAATCGCCTCAACATAGTCTATTAGTCTATGTGCTAAAGCCGTCGATTCATCTGAATTATCTAAACTAGCGGGTACATAAATTGACATGAAAGGAGCATCTAAGCCGCCTTCAACTGCTCGAGGATAATCAAAATCACCACTTTCTGTCGCTTTTGTGACGTCTACCCATTGATTTTGTATGCGATAGGGCACATCTATATGTCCATCAACAATAATATTTTGTTGTGTGATTCGTTTCGCCGCTTGCGCGTTTGTCTCGTTACTTTGCATCGTGCTAGTTGCATTGCAGGCTGAAAGCATTAGTGCTGACACTACAGTGAGGATAGCGGTAGATTGTTTTCGCATTGGCAGTCCTTTTGGAATAGTTATTTATAGTTGTTATTTTTGTTCAATTGATTAAAACCGTATTTATTTTAGTCGCGACTAAAAGCAATAGGAAAACACAATTAGAATAAAAATTGTACGTTTTACATGGCTGACTTCGGTTGTTGTGGAAGCATTGTGCAACTTAATGGAAAAAAAGCCTAATTTTACTTGTTAATATTAGGTTACAGAGTGACTTCCAAATTTGTTTAAGCGATAATAACGGTCTTTATCCTTTGGGTAAAATTCGAATTTTTCATCGTCATGAGGCTGGTTAATCCTAGCAGGTTCATGGCAGTTTCATGACTGAACGATGTAAGGCTATCGATTAGAAATAGCCACATCAAACTTAAGTAAGAGAATTATAACAACATGGCTATTAATTACATTCCGTTAGACAAAGATAAGCATAAAGATCTAAAAATCATTCCTCGTATCGATCTTGAGTTTTCCAAAGAAACTCACCTTGCTGCAGCAACTATTCGTGAGTTCGCACATTTAGCATCAACTATGCCAGTAGTTTTCATCGAAGATCCAACAAATAAAAACATTCACACTGTTGCAATGTTAGGTGTTGATCAAAATGTAAACTTGTTCTGGGCTGAAGACAGATGGCAAGGACCACATGTTCCATTGAACATTCAACGTTACCCATTTGATATTCGCCCAGACGGCGACAAGCTAGGTGTATTCTTTGATGAGAACAGTCATTTAGTTGCAGATGAAGGCGAAGCTTTGTTCACTGAAGATGGTGAACCAACAGAATTCTTGAAAAATCGTCAGCAGTTTTTAGCTGAGTTAGCAAACAGTGAAATGCTTAACCAACGTTTCGTAAAACGGGTTGTAGAGCTTGATTTGTTAGAAAATGTACAAATCGGTATTCAATATCAAGACGGCACTGCGCGCAACGTGACAGGCATCATGAGCATCGATGAGAAGAAGCTAAATGAACTAGATGACGCGGTTATCCTTGAATTGCACAAAGCTGGTTTCCTTGGCGCAATGTACGCAATTATGATGTCATTAGCACAATTGAACCGTTTGGTTGAATTATCAAACAAAGGTGACAAGCCAATTAGAACAGTTCAAATTAGACCTGTTCCGAAAGAAGGCGAAGAAGAGAAGCCTAAAGCTTAAAATATAAGCAGTTAATAACTAACGTAAAAACCACCTTAGGGTGGTTTTTTTATGCCTGAATTTCATGCAAGGCCTGTGTTTATATACAGTCTGGACTTTCTAACTATTTAGCTTTTTTAATGCAAATGTGCTTGACAGTGGGGCATGATGGTACCTAAACTGTCAAAAGTGGGTCAAAGTGGCGAAAAATGGTTTTTTCGGTCAAAGTGCAACCAGCTTCATACAAAAATAATAAAAATAAAAGAATATGAGCTAACAATAATAATAAAAGGCTAGGGGAATGTTCCGCGGCGCTAACGCAATCAATCTGGACAGCAAAGGTCGACTAACGATACCTACAAGGTATCGACAGTCGCTGTTGGATGATTGCCAGGGACAGCTGGTCTGCACGATCGATATTTCTCAGAACTGTTTGCTACTTTACCCACTCCCCGAATGGGAAGAAATTGAGCTTAAACTCAGTAAGCTTTCAAGTACTAATCCTCAAGAACGTCGTCTTCAACGCCTGTTACTCGGGTATGCAATGGAAGGCGAAATGGACAAAAGCGGTCGCATCCTAATTGCGCCGACGCTTCGTCAACACGCCGCTCTGGACAAACAAATTATGTTAGTTGGTCAACTCAATAAATTTGAGATTTGGGACGCGGATAGTTGGCAGCAACAAATCTCTGAAGACATTGAAACGGAAAAGCATGGTCAATTCGAGCTTACTGAACGTCTTCAGGATTTCTCACTATGACCTCTGATTCTTTTATTCATCGTTCCGTACTTCTTCAAGAATCAATTCAAGGCCTAAACATAAAGCCCGATGGTATTTACATTGACGCGACTTTTGGACGCGGAGGCCATAGCGCCGAAATTCTCAAACAACTTTCAAGTGAAGGTAGGCTTATTGCATTGGATCGTGATGATACTGCAATAGAGTCTGCAAAACGTTTTATCGACGACCCTAGATTCAGCATTCATCATGTCGCATTTTCAAACATTGAAGACGTGGTCAACGAACTTGAGCTGATGTGCAACATTGATGGTGTACTAATGGATATAGGGGTGTCGTCCCCACAACTAGATGATGCCTCACGAGGCTTCAGTTTTCAAAAAGATGGTCCGCTAGATATGCGGATGGATCGCTCTACTGGCATGAGTGCAGCAGAATGGCTGAATGTCGCTAGTTTAGAAGAGATCACCATGGTATTAAAAACCTATGGTGAGGAAAAATTCGGTAAGCGAATAGCGCATGCAGTGCTAGAACAGCGAGCTATAAAGCCATTGGAAACAACGGCAGAATTCGCGCAATTAATAGATAAAGCTGTTCCGGTCAAAGATAAATTTAAGCATCCTGCTACACGCAGTTTCCAAGGTGTTAGGATATTTATTAATGGTGAGTTAGATCAGCTAAATCAAGGCTTGGAGGGCGCAGTAAAGGTGCTTAAAAGCGGTGGTCGTCTGGCGGTCATCAGTTTTCATTCTCTTGAAGATAGAGTGGTGAAACGCTTTATTAGAAGCCTCAGCAAAGGTAAGGATGTTCCACACGGCATGCCTATCATGCAGCATGAAATAGATGCTGACAAAGTGATTAAAGCTGTGAGCAAAGCCATTAAGCCCACTGCTGAAGAAATTGCCGAGAATGTTCGCTCCCGCAGTTCCGTATTAAGGGTGGCCGAAAAGTTATGAATATGCCACGTACCAACTTCAATTTGCTACTTCTCATTACGTCCGATTTAGGTCGTAATTTGTTTAAGGTAGCGTTGTTTATTGCGGTTGTTGCGACAGCTTTGGGAGTTGTTTTAAGCGCTCATCATAATCGTCAACTTTCAATGCAGCACGAAAAATTAATTCAAGAAAAAGATGAACTTGACGTTGAATGGCGTCATTTGATCATCGAGCAAAGTGCATTAACAGAACATAACCGTATCGAACAGTTAGTGAGTGAGCAATTAAATATGCGTCGTCCTGGTCCTGAGGACGAAGTTTTGGTGCGAGGGAAACCGAATGGCAGGTAACGCGAATAGGCGTGTATCTGCTAAAAGAGGAACCAGCAAAGACCGCCAAGCGAAACAAAACATATCTCCCATACTCATGCAGTGGCGTTTTCTAACGGTACTTTTTAGTGTTATTTTGGTATTCGTTTGCTTAGCGGCGCGAGCGGCTTACATACAAGTAATTGAGCCAGACCTTTTAATTAAGCAAGGTGATAATCGGACAATTCGCGTCAGAGACAACCCAAGTTATCGTGGCCTAATTACCGATCGTCATGGTGAACAATTAGCAGTGAGCGTGCCTTCTAAAGCGATTTGGGCCGACCCTAAAGTGGTTCATGCTTACGACAGTGAAACAGGTGAAACTCAGCCTTTGGATGAGCGTCGCTTTCAAGCACTTGCCGAAGTGCTCGGGCGTGATGTCGAGAGTTTGTATAGCAAAGTCGATAACCCAAAACGTCGTTTTGTTTATATTCAACGCCAGGTTACGCCAGCAATGGCTAATTTTGTAGAAGAGTTAAGCATTCCTGGTATTTATTTACGTAATGAATCGAAACGTTATTATCCTACAGGCGAAGTATCTTCTCATGTTATCGGCTACACAAATGTTGATGATAAAGGCATAGAAGGCATTGAAAAGCTTTACAACGAATGGTTAACAGGTACGCCAGATAAACGTAAAATTCGTCGTGATGCTAAAGGCCGTCAGGTTGAAATTATTGAACAACACGTTGGTGAGAAAGCGGGTGACTTAATGCTCACTATCGATCAGCGTATTCAAGCATTGGCGTATCGTGAACTCAAGGAAGCAACCTTATACTTCAAAGCTGCTTCAGCGTCGGTAGTCATCGTTGATGTGCATACGGGTGAAATTCTAGCGTTAGCAAATACGCCTTCATACAACCCGAATGACCGTGCAACAGTGTCAAATCACCGCCTGCGCAATAGAGCAATTACCGATGCATTTGAACCGGGTTCTGCATTGAAGCCACTCGCTGTATTGGCGGCTTTGGAATACGGCACGGCACAAAAAGACTCTATTGTGGATACATCTCCAGGTTGGATGCGTTTGGGCGGCAGTCGAATTGAAGACCCGCGCAACTACGGCAAAATTTCATTAACGGAAATCATTCAAAAGTCGAGCAACATGGGGACGTCTAAGTTGGCGCTCTCTGTTGACAAAAACTTCCTCATGGATACCTATTACAATATGGGCTTGATGAGTGATACCGGCAGTAATATGGTTGGTGAATCTGACGGTATATTCCATGAGCGCAACCGTTGGTCGGATCATGAGCTTTCTTCTCTTTCCTTCGGCTACAACATTTCAGTGACTACAGCGCAGTTGGCTAGAATGTACGCCACTATTGCCAATGGTGGCGTAAAAGTACCTTTATCTATTATTAAATCAGATTCACCTGCACTTGAATTGCCTGAACGAGTCGTAAGTGCTGAAAATGCTCTAGCAGTGCTTGAAATGATGGAAAGCGTGACGCAAGAAGGTGGCTCTGGTGTTAAAGCGAAGGTGCCTGGTTATCGTATCGCGGGGAAAACAGGTACAAGTCGAAAAGCTGTAGCCGGTGGTTACGGTGAGGAATACGTTAATATTTTTGCTGGTGTTGCTCCGGTTTCAGACCCTCAAATCGCGGTGGTTGTTTTAATCAATGAGCCAGGTGGCGACTTATACCATGCTGGCGATACGGCAGCTCCTACATTCGCTGCCATCGTATCTGGGACATTACAAATGCTCAACGTTCCACCTGATGACAACACTAAGACAGCTAGAATTTACCGAGGAGGTCAGAATGACGTCCAGTAATGTAAAGCTCAACATACGACCAATCGCCCGTTTACTGGCGATTTTTGACATTGTGATAGACGATGTAGAAATTGACAATATTGTACTCGATAGTCGCAATGCAAAGCACGGCTCTTTATTTATCGCACAACAAGGTATCAAAGAGAATGGCAGCCAATATATTGATGATGCACTAAGTAAAGGTGCCGAACTTGTACTAGTTGATGCAGAAGATATTGAGAAACACGGCAAGATAGAGCATGTTGATGGCGTACAAGTGATCAGTTTTTTTGAATTGGACAAGCAACTCGGTTTCATTTGCAGTGCTTTTCATCAGCATGTAACAAGCATATTACAATGTGTCGCTGTAACAGGCACGAATGGTAAAACATCGGTGGCGCATCTATGCGCTCAATTATCGGCAAGCTGCAATGAAAGTGCAGGAACTATTGGCACGATGGGCGTAGCTTTGTATGCTCAGAATCAAGCACCAGTAAAAATTTCAGAAACGATTAATACCACACCAGATATTGCATCAATGCATGAATTTGCTCATTTGCTTAAGCATCAAGGAGCTCGTCGATTGTGTATTGAAGCTTCTTCCCACGGGCTTCACCAAAATAGATTGAGCGCCTTCAATATTGAAGTCGCTGCTTTCACCAACTTAACTCAAGACCATTTGGACTATCACTCAAACTTTGAAGATTATGCAGCAGCTAAACGACTGTTATTACAACAACCTGGCCTGCGTTACTTGGTTATAAATGGTGATGATAAAGAAAGTCACAATTGGTTAAATGAAACCCCAGAACATACAACTATTTGCCTTTGTTCAGTCAAGCATACCTCTGCGAATAGCTTACTGGATGCTTATTGTGAACATCAGCATCAACTCAAGTTCTGTTTGGCCTTGAACCCGCAGTATACTTCACAAGGTAGCACTTTTGACATCGAATCTAGTTGGGGAAGTGCGTCAGTATCACTCCCTCTAATTGGCCAATTTAATATTGCAAACGTGCTCACCGCTTTTAGTGCATTGCTTTTACAAGGTCTTAGCTTCGACAGCTTGATTAAAGCACTCTCATCCTTGCAAGGCGTGCCTGGCAGAATGGAAGTATTCAAGTCTTCTTCGCACGGCAATATTATTGTTGACTATGCACACACTCCAGACGCTTTAGAGCAAGCTCTAACTGCGGCTCGTAAGCATGTGAGTGGTAGTTTGACAGTCGTTTTCGGTTGCGGAGGTGATCGCGACCATTCAAAGCGCAGCTTGATGGGAAGTATTGCAGAAAAGTGCGCGGATAAAGTAGTCCTGACTCAGGACAATAGCCGCAATGAAGACTTAGAAAATATCATTGCTGATATACAGCAAGGCATTAAAGATACATCAAAACTAAAAATAATATCAAAACGAACTGCTGCAATTGAACAAGCTTATCTCGACAGTCAAGTTGACGATCTGATTCTAGTCGCAGGAAAAGGCCATGAAGAGTACCTCGAGTTAAACTCCGTGCGCGAGTATTACAACGAGAGGGAATACGTCAAACAGTTAACCATGGAGTTAAGAGGATGATTTCCGTTTCATTATCTTGGATTGCTGAAAAAGTAGAAGGCACGCTTAACACAAAAAGTGTCGAAGAATTACACGTGAAAGGCGTAAGTACCGACACGCGTACTTTAGAACCCGGTGATTTATTCATCGCTCTAGTTGGTCCTAATCACAATGCTCATGAACACCTTTTTAAAGCTTTAGAAAAAGGTGCTGCCGCGGTTATTGTTAGCGAAGCGGTCGATTGCCCCTTGCCCCTAATTATGGTTGAAGATACTAAAATCGCACTCGGCAAATTAGGTGCAGCTGTTAAACAAGAAGTAAATCCTAAAACAGTAGCGATTACTGGTAGTAGCGGTAAAACAACTGTGAAGGAAATGGTTGCCTCTATTTTATCAGTCAAAGGTAAGGTGTTGTTTACTAGTGGTAATTTCAATAACGATATTGGTGTTCCTCTCACTTTACTAAGATTGGAAAAGCAACATGAGTACGCAGTGATAGAAATGGGTGCTAATCACCTAGGCGAAATTGCATACACTACGAATCTAGTCCAACCTGATGTCGCGACTATCGTTAATGCGGCAGCCTCACATTTGGAAGGTTTTGGCAGCTTATTCGGTGTCGCCAGAGCAAAAAGTGAAATCTTCAAAGGTTTAGGCACATCTGGTACAGCGCTTTTAAATCGCGATAGCCAATTCTATTCATACTGGGAAGGTAAGACCTCGCATTTGAACTGCCAAACATTTTCACCTGACACCGACGAAGGCGACTATCGTGCCGAAGATATCGCAATGGGCATGGATGGTTGTGCTGAATTCGAACTTGTTTGCCCAACGGGTCGAGCAGCAATCCGATTAAGTATTCCGGGCACTCATAATGTGGGCAATGCACTCCTTGCTGCAGCCTTGGCCATCAACGTAGGTGCGAATTTAGAAGAAGTTCAATTGGGCCTATTCAATATGCGTGAAGTTGGTGGGCGCTTGAATGTTAAGCAACTAACCAATCAAATTCGCTTACTAGATGATACCTATAATGCCAACGTTGCTTCGGTTAATGCAGCGATAGATTTACTTGCAACCTTCCCGGGAAATCGTGTTCTAGTTCTGGGCGATATGGCCGAACTAGGTGACAAAGCGCGTTATTACCATGAGCAAGTTGGCGAGTACGCAAAATCTAAAGGCATCTCTTCCATCTATACGTTAGGCATATTGAGCGAAAGCGCCAGTGCAGTTTTTGATGAAAATGGTTTTCACTTCGACGATAGAGAGTCACTCGTCAAGATGCTGAATGAAAATGTGTTTTATGAGCAACGAGACATCAGTATTTTAGTAAAAGGCTCAAGAAGTGCAAAAATGGAATTAGTAGTAAAAGCAATCGAGGAAAGCCCCGTGGGAAAGTTCGAAAGGCGTAGGGAGCGTATAGCATGTTAATTTGGCTAGCCGAATGGCTAACACAGTTTGACGCTGGTTTTAACGTCATACAGTATTTGACCCTACGCGCAATATTAAGCACCTTGACGGCTTTGCTTATTGCAATTCTCATCGGTCCTAAAATGATTCGTGGTTTGCAAACTATGCAAATTGGGCAAACCGTGCGAGATGACGGCCCTCAAAGCCATTTGTCAAAAGCGGGTACGCCAACGATGGGCGGCCTGTTGATTCTTGCTGCCATCTTGATCAGTGTATTACTTTGGGCTGACCTGACTAATAAGTACGTACTAGTTACTATCTTCGTAATCGTTGCCTATGGTTTAGTCGGTTTTATTGATGACTATCGCAAAGTCGTACGCAAAGACCCTAAAGGTCTTATCGCAAGATGGAAATATTTTTGGCAATCAGCTATCGCTATTTTGGTTTCAGCGTTTTTGTATTATACCGCTAACCCAGAAGTTGCCGCAGAGACTGCATTGATTGTCCCGTTCTTTAAAGAAGTGATGCCGCAATTGGGTATCTTCTATATGGTCATTGCTTACTTTGCACTTGTTGGTACTAGTAACGCTGTAAATCTCACCGATGGTTTGGATGGCTTAGCTATCGTACCGATTATTTTGGTGGCAGGCGCCTTCGCTATTTTCGCCTACGTCACCGGAAATATTAACTTTTCAGCGTATCTCAATATCCCATTCATGCCGATGACTAGTGAGCTCGTCATTGTTTGCACCGCGATTGTTGGTGCTGGTCTTGGGTTCTTATGGTTTAACACATACCCAGCACAAGTTTTTATGGGCGATGTCGGCTCACTCTCTTTGGGCGCAACTTTGGGTCTTTTGGCTATTCTAGTTCGCCAAGAAATAGTATTCATCGTAATGGGAGGCGTGTTCGTGGTGGAGGCGCTCTCGGTTATTTTACAAGTGGGCTCATTCAAGATGCGCGGAAAACGTATTTTCAGAATGGCACCCATTCATCACCATTATGAATTAAAAGGCTGGCCAGAACCCCGCGTCATTGTGCGGTTTTGGATTATTTCCTTAATTTTAGTCCTAATTGGACTGGCAACTTTGAAGTTGAGATAAATGAACAGGAACTTGGCACATCAATCGATTGCCGTTATTGGCTATGGTATTACCGGGCGCGCATGCGTCCGGTTTTTGCTTTCTCAAGAAGCAAATGTATGTGTTCTTGATCGCGACGCCAATATCCAACAAAAAGTAGCCAATGAAGAATACGATAAGCAAGTGGACGCTGCCGTTTTCGAACCAACGATGTCATTATCTGCATTTTCAATGGTAGTACTTAGCCCCGGCGTGAACCCACATCAAGCGTGCTTCCAAGATTATAAAGACCAAGGTGGATGCTTAATTGGCGATATCGAATTATTTTCTTGGTTCAACAAAACACCATTGATCGGTATTACAGGGTCGAACGGTAAAACTACTGTCACAGATATGCTAGGAAAAGTGCTCACTAAGGCTGGCCTGAAGGTTGAGTTGGCAGGCAATTATGGCAAATGTGCTGTGGACTTATTATTAGAGGAAGCGGCAAGAAAGTCGCCACTCGATATCGTGGTCTTAGAGCTATCCAGCTATCAATTAGAAATGACCGAATCACTTCAGCTTGAATTCGCTACAGTACTAAACATTACCGAAGACCACTTAGATCGTCACGGTAGCTTCGAAGCATACAAAGAAGCTAAACAACGTATTTTTGCTATGTCGAAACGCATTATTGCTTGTCGCGAAGAAGAGTTTAGTTATCCTCCTGCTTCGAGCTCAATAGCTTCAGTAGGTAACGAAAAAAATATCAAGCCAATCATATGCGCTGAAGTGAGCAAGGAAGAGTCGGGTGCATCTTATTCCATTACAAACACCGCAAATTCTTTAGGCTATATTCAATTTGAAGGCACTCCCATTTTTGCACTATCTGAATTGCATTTGCGTGGAACACATAATTACGTTAACGCCATGATAGTGCTAGCGATATGTGATCAACTCGCACTTGATAGAAATTTTACTGTGCCTGCTATCTGCAATTACACTGGGCTTGCGCACCGCTTCGAATTTGTAAAGCAATCGTCTATTGAAAAAGATGGAACACTCTACAAACAAACTTGGATAAACGATTCTAAGGCGACAAATATTGGCGCTTGCCAAGCAGCGCTTTCATGCTTCGCTAATTCAGATGAATACCTAGTACTGATTGCTGGTGGCGATGCAAAAGGAGTTGAGCTTGCGCCTTTGAAAACAAGCATTGATGAACATGTTGATCAGTTAATTGTTTTGGGTAAAGACGCGTCTAAATTTATGCAACTCGTACCCAATGCAATTTTGGTTGCTGATATTCAAGAAGCTGTTGCATCATCGTTGTTAACCTTGCAAAAAAATCATGTGACTAACGCAACGGTATTACTTTCTCCGGCATGTGCGAGCTTGGATATGTTTGCCAATTATCAAGAGCGTGGTGATGTATTTACCGCTGCAGTGCATGAGCAGGTGGCATAATGACGAATACAGACTCACAATTAAGCACTAAGCTTTCTGCATTATTTGCCGCTAAACATGAGTCATCGGCAGAGAAAGACATAGCAAAACAACGACCTTATGATCTTGTTCTCGTCCTCATTGCATTGAGTCTGCTAGCGATTGGCTTTGTGATCGTAACTTCAGCTTCAATGCCAATTGCCGACAGGCTTCATGGTAATCCGTTTCACTTTGCAGTTCGCCACGCTATATATATCGGACTTGCCCTTATCGCAGCAATGATAGTCCTGAATTTACCTATGAATTTTTGGCGCTTTGCAAACCCTTATTTGTTGTTATTCGCAATAGGCTTATTAGTGACTGTATTAGTTGTTGGCCGCCCAGTAAACGGCTCGACACGATGGATATTCATTGGACCTATCACGATACAAGCAGCCGAGCCTGCTAAGCTATTTTTCTTTTGCTATTTGGCCGGCTACTTAGTACGACGGTACGAAGAAATTACAGAAAACTTTAAAGGGTTCGTGAAGCCTTTGGCCGTTTTCTTTTTGCTTGCAGTGCTACTACTCAATCAACCCGACTTAGGTACTGTGATCGTCATGTTCGCAACCACGATTGGTTTGTTATTTTTAGCGGGTGCGAAATTATGGCAGTTCTTCGGTTTAGTATTCACTGGTGTTTTGGCGGTCGTCGCTCTGATACTTTTTGAACCATACCGCGTGAAACGAGTGACAGCATTTTTAGATCCTTGGGCTGATCCTTTCGGTTCAGGTTACCAGTTGACGCAGTCGTTGATGGCATATGGTCGAGGTTCTTGGTTTGGTCAAGGTTTGGGAAATAGCTTACAAAAATTAGAATTCCTTCCTGAAGCACATACCGATTTTATCATGGCCATTTTGGCTGAGGAATTAGGTTATGTTGGCGTGATCGTTGTTTTATTGCTTATCCTATCTATGGTCGCAATCGCCCTTCGGATCGGCAATAAAGCAATGACACAAGAGCGCCCATTCGACGCATTCTTAGCTTACGGAATTGGCATTTGGTTTAGCTTTCAAACGGCGGTTAATGTGGGTGCTAGTACAGGTATTTTACCTACGAAAGGCTTAACGTTACCACTAGTGAGCTACGGTGGCTCATCACTTATCATTATGTCGATTGCCGTCGCTATCTTATTACGCATCGATTTTGAACTCAGAGTAGATGGTGTACAAGCTCTCAAACGCGGTGGCCCCGCTAAAAAGGCAAATAAAAAAAGCAGCACCAGAAAGGCTAGTCGCAAAAAGGCACTTGAAAAAGCTGAGGTGAACGATGAAGCCTGAAGCTAATTCAGTTACTCACTTAGGTACTCACTCAGGTACTCACTCGATTAGTAGTGACGCTCAAAATTCAACACATCAAAACGTGCTTGTTGACACTGACATGAGCGAACAGTCAAAAGTGAAAAAGCCTTTACTCATAGTTATGGCTGGTGGTACTGGCGGTCATGTTTTCCCTGGTTTGGCAGTTGCAAAGGAATTGGTCCAACAGGGCTGGCAAGTTGAATGGTTCGGTACTTCAGATAAAATGGAAGCACAACTTGTTCCTAAGAACGGATTTAAGATCCACTTTCTGAATGTCAAAGGCGTTCGCGGTAAGGGAGTCATCACTAAGTTATTGTCTCCAATCATGCTGCTCTCGACAGTTATGCAGGCTAGAAAACATTTAAAAGCATTAAAACCTCAAGCAGTTTTAGGTATGGGCGGTTTTGCTAGTGGACCCGGCGGTATTGCTGCGTGGACATTAGGCATCCCTGTTATTATCCACGAACAGAATGCCGTTTTTGGTATGACAAATCGATGGTTAGCAAAAGTGGCTAAACGAGTACTTTGTGGTTTTGATCTTAAGGCAAGTAAGTTTGCCGCTAAATCACCAAAGAACGTCGAATTTGTGGGTAATCCTGTGCGTTCAGAGTTTTTTAATGTGCGTAAAATAGAGCGCAGCGATGATATTTTTAGACTACTCATAGTGGGCGGGAGTTTAGGTGCATTAGCATTGAACGAAGTCATTCCAAGCGTGATTAATCAACTTCGCGAAAAATATAAAATTGCGGTGGTACATCAAGCAGGTAAGGGGAAGGCCGAGCCAGTTCAGAACACCTATGCCGCAATGCCAAATCATCAGGATGATGCTTACGATACTGTGCTTGAGTTTATTGATGATATTCCGGCTCAATTTGCAAAAGCAGATATTGTTATCTGTCGCGCGGGGGCATTGACTGTCGCCGAAGTATCAGCAACTCAAACTTGTGCCATTTTTGTGCCATTACCAATTGCAGTTGATGATCATCAAACTTACAATGCGAGATCATTGAGTGATAACAATGCGGCCTTGCTTATTCAACAAGATAAACTTGCCGACAATCTTTATTCGCAATTAGATGAATTGTTGTCAAAACCGGAAAAAATAACAGAGATAGGGCGTAAAGCAAAAGCGCTTAGCATTCAAGACGCCACTCTAAAAGTCGCTTCTGCCATTGTGCAAGAAGGCTTAAAGGAAATTGTATGAGTACTGAGAATAATATATCGGCATTGATGCCACACAAAATGCGTCGAGTGCAAAAACTGCATTTCATTGGTATTGGTGGTGCTGGTATGGGCGGTATCGCGGAAGTTGTTCTGAATTTGGGTTATCAAGTATCCGGTTCAGATATGAAACATAGCAAAATGACCGCTCGTTTGATTCAGCTCGGTGCCGAAATATTCATTGGTCATGCTGTTGAAAATGTCCAGCAAGTTGACGCAGTGGTGGTTTCAAGCGCAATTAACGAAGCCAACCCTGAAATACAAATTGCTACTGAGCAACGCATCCCGATTATTCGCCGAGCAGAAATGTTGGCGGAGCTTATGCGTTTTCGTTACGGCATAGCGGTAGCGGGAACTCATGGCAAAACAACAACGACAAGTTTGATTGCGACAATCTTTTCACAGGCGAACCTCGACCCAACGTACGTTATTGGCGGACTGCTTAATAGCGCAGGCACTAATGCGAAACTCGGGGCAAGTAAGTACCTAATTGCAGAAGCCGACGAAAGTGATGCGTCCTTCTTGCACCTTCAGCCAACATTATCAGTGATAACCAATATCGAAGCTGATCATTTGGAAGCGTATCAAGGTGATTTTTCTAAAATGAAAAATGCCTACGTTGAATTTCTGCATAATTTGCCGTTTTATGGTTTAGCGGTGGTTTGTGGTGATGACGAGGTTATTCAGGAGCTACTGCCGAAAGTAGGCAGAAAATATCTTACGTACGGTCAATCTGAAGGTAATGACTACCAAGCAGTAGATGTGCGTTTCGAACTTAACTACAGTCATTTCACTGTTAAGCGTCAAGATAAACCTGCGCTTCAAGTGAAGCTAAGTTTGCCAGGTATTCACAACGTTTTGAATGCTACCGCGGCCATTGCAGTTGCGACTGACGAAGGTATTAGCGATGCAGATATTCTTTTAGCTTTACAGAACTTCCAAGGCATAGGCCGTCGTTTTCAAGTGCTGGGCCAATACACTCAAGATTATGGTGATACGATCTTGGTTGATGACTATGGACATCATCCAACTGAAGTTGCGATGACGATAGCAGCGGCTCGCAATAACTGGCCTGAGAAACGCGTAGTCATGATCTATCAGCCACATAGATACTCTCGTACTCGTGATTTATATGAAGATTTTGTAGAAGTCTTATCACAAGTTGATGTGCTCCTGTTGCTAGATATATACGCAGCAAGTGAAGAGCCGATAGATGGCATAGATAGCAAATCTTTGTGTCGTTCAATTCGCCAACGCGGAAACCTTGAACCTATTTATGTGAGCTCACAAAAGAACTTATACAAAATTTTGGCCGATGTGCTGAATGACAACGATGTTTTGTTTGCACAAGGTGCGGGCAATATTGGCGATATTGCACAAACTTTAGCGGCAACTGAATTAAGCAAACCTGCTCTTTTGCAGAAGGCAGGCGATGCATGAGCAATCCAGTCTTCAGCGCAACTGAATTAGATTCGCAAAGCACGATAAAAAGTTTTGGCAAAGTTGCAGTCTTGTTTGGCGGCAGTTCTGCTGAACGCAAAGTAAGCTTGGCGTCTGGGACGGCGGTATTGAACGCACTCAAAAGTGCGGGTGTTGACGCTCACAAGTTCGATCCAGCCGAAAACCCTATTGGTGACCTGATTTCTTTAGGTTTTGATCGGGCGTTCATTATTTTACACGGCCGCGGCGGCGAAGACGGCAGCATGCAAGGCGCTTTGCAACTACTTGGAATTCCTTACACAGGAACAGGTGTGCTTGGTTCAGCCTTAGCAATGGACAAAGTTTATTCTAAACAGGTTTGGTCAAGCTTATCGCTGCCAACTGCAAATTATAAAGTACTTACCAAAGCAGAAGTTAATAGTGAGCTTACTAATTCAAAGCCAAATCCTGATTATGCAAAGGTTCTAGCTCAATTATCAGGTGTCGCCATGGTGAAGCCAGCTCGAGAAGGTTCGAGTATTGGTATGGCTAAAGTGAGTAGCGCGAAAGAACTTGAAAGTGCGGTTCAAGAAGCTCTGAAATACGATGATGACGTTTTAATTGAACAGTACATCAATGGCCCTGAATATACCGTTTCGATTTTAAATGGTGTTGCGCTTCCTTCAATTCGAATGGCGACACCGCACGTATTCTATGATTACGACGCAAAGTACAATGACAATACAACAGAATACCATTGCCCTAGTGGTTTAGATGATGCAACTGAGAAACACGTAGGCCAGCTGGCGCTGAAAGCCTTTCATGCATTATCCGGCAGTGGCTGGGGAAGAGTTGACTTGATGCGAAACGAACTTGGGCAGTTTATGCTTTTGGAATCTAATACTGTTCCTGGTATGACGGAAACAAGCTTGGTGCCTAAAGCCGCTAAACAAGCTGGCTTAAGTTTTGAGCAATTAGTGTTGCAAATTTTAGCGTCAAGCTTGGAGTAAAACGTGGCAAAGGGTGAGCTGACGAAACAAGGACGAAACGAACGCAGAAAACCTGCGAGTCGTGGCGAACTTGTAGAGCAGGCAAACCTAGAAGGCGCATTAAGTGAAACTCAGTTAGAGTTAGAAGAGTTTGATGAAAACGATAGAGTTGGTGAGACAGAAGAGCCAAATCGAGTTGTTGGCTTAATTGTTTTTATATTCGTTATTGCAGGCTTTATCTACGGTGGATTGCAGGTAAAGCAGTGGCTTGAAGACGAACAGCAACTACCAGTACAAAAGATAATATTTAGTGGTGCTCGAACGGTTTTAGACGATCAACAGATGGAAGCGCTCATTAGACAAAATCAGAAAGGCAGCTTTTTTGCTTTAGATGTCAATGAAGTTTACGAGCTATTAGAGGATATGCCATGGGTTTACCGTGCTTCAGTGCGCAAGCGTTGGCCAAATAGCTTACATATTTATGTTGTTGAACAAGAGCCGGTTGCTATTTGGAATGATGACCTTTTGTTGAACACTCAAGGTGACATTTTTGACGGTGGTGATCCGAAGCAAAAATTGCCCTTGTTATTTGGCCCTGGTGGGAGTGAAAAAACGGCCTTAGCAGGCTTCAATGCAATGCAGTCATTATTGAGTACCACTGGACTCACAATAAACGAATTATTTTTGAGCGAAAGATTCGCTTGGAGAGTGGAGTTAAGCAACGGAATACGCCTAAATATAGGGCGTCAGCAGTTTATTGCTCGACTGCAAAATTTTATTGATATTTTTCCGCTCTTACAGGCACAAAATAAGGCGATTAATTACATCGATTTGCGGTATGATATAGGGCTTGCTGTAGGTTGGCAGAAAAATGATAAAAAAGAACAAGAAATTACTGAAAATAATGACTAAAATGAGTGATAAGAAACATGTCTAAAGCTATGGAAAGAGACCTTATTGTCGGTTTAGACATCGGAACCAGCGTAATCAAAGCTATTGTTGGCGAATTGCTCGACGATGACAGCATCAGTATTATTGGCGTTGGTACACACAAATCCCGCGGTATGGACAAGGGCGGTGTGAATGATTTGAACTTGGTTGTTCAGTCTGTAAGACAAGCAGTTAATGAAATGGAATTGATGGCAGACTGCAGTGTATCGTCAGTATTTATGTCAATTTCAGGGCGCCACGTTCAGTGTCAAAATGAAAGTGGAATGGTGCCGATCAATAACCAAGAAGTAACTCAGGATGATGTGGATAACGTCATTCATGCTGCGCGCTCAGTGCCAATGGCCGCAGAGCGAAAATTACTTCATGTGTTACCACAAGAATTTGTTATCGATGTGCAAGAAGGGATTAAAAACCCTATTGGTATGTCGGGTGTAAGAATGGAAGCCGCGGCACATATTATTACTTGTGCCGACGATATGGCAAAAAATTTAGTTAAGTGTATTGAAAGTTGTGATTTGAGTGTCGATCAAACCATCTTTTCAGCACTCGCATCAAGTTATGCTGTTTTAACTGATGATGAACGTGAATTGGGTGTGTGTGTTGTTGATATTGGTGGCGGTACAATGGATATCGTGATTTACACCGATGGCGCAATCCGGCACACCGCGGTTATCCCATTGGGTGGAAACCAGATCACAAGCGACATAGCAAAAATCTTCCGCACGCCAATGAGCAATGCAGAAGACATTAAGACAAATTATGCATGTGCACTGAAAGATATGGTGAGCATGGAAGAAAGCATTGAAGTGCCAAGTGTTGGTGGTAGGCCTGCGAGAGTTATGTCGCGTCACACATTGGCCGAAGTCATAGAACCTAGATATCAAGAGCTATTTGAATTGGCTTACGAACAAATCAAGGCTAGTGGCTTAGAAGAACAGATAGCTGCGGGACTCGTCATTACTGGCGGAACAGCTAAAATGGAAGGTGCCGTAGAGTTTGCCGAGGAAATATTCCAAATGCCAGTGCGGGTTGGAAAGCCTCATTCAGTCAAGGGTTTGGCTGAATATGTTGATGATGCCTGTTTTGCTACGGCAGTAGGTCTGTTACAGTATGGTAAGCAAAATTTAAATAATAAAAGAACGTCTTCAAAGAAAGGCGAAGAAAGCGTGTTAAAACGCATACAAAGCTGGTTTAAGGGCGAATTTTAGGGGCCCCTTAACCTTTAGCGCTAAAACAATTTGAAACCGAAATAATAAAAGAAATAGGTTTCAGTATACCGGAGAAGCAGAATGTTCGAACTAATGGACAGTCAAAGCGACGAAGCCGTCATTAAAGTAGTTGGCGTCGGAGGTGGCGGTGGTAACGCCGTCGAATATATGGTCAAGCAAGTGATCGAAGGCGTTGATTTTATCGCCATGAATACTGACGCTCAAGTATTGAAGACATCAAGTGCAGACATCAAACTACAAATTGGTAACGAAGTTACTAAAGGTCTAGGTGCCGGTGCAGATCCAAATGTGGGTCGCGAAGCAGCTCAAGAAGATCGTGAAAAAATCCGTCAAACGCTGGAAGGCGCTGACATGGTATTTATCACGGCTGGTATGGGCGGCGGAACAGGAACTGGTGCAGCACCTGAAGTAGCTAAAATTGCGAAAGAAATGGGCATACTGACAGTTGCAGTCGTCACTAAACCTTTTCCATTTGAAGGTAGAAAACGTTCTGATTTTGCCAATCAAGGTATCGCGGAGCTCTCAAAGCACGTCGATTCTTTGATCACGATCCCAAATGAAAAATTATTAAAAGTAATGGGCAAAGGTACACCTTTGCTACAAGCATTCAGTGCCGCGAATGATGTGCTACGTGGTGCCGTTCAAGGTATTGCTGAACTCATTACACGTCCAGGTCTGATAAACGTCGATTTCGCCGATGTGAAAACGGTGATGTCAGAAATGGGTACGGCGATGATGGGAAGCGGTGTTGGTTCTGGTGAAGATAGAGCAGAAGAAGCTGCTGAAGCTGCTATTGCTTGCCCTTTACTTGAAGACATCGATTTGTCTGGTGCTCGCGGTATTCTTGTGAATATCACCGCAGGTCTTGACTTCGCTATCGACGAATATGAAATTGTGGGTAACGCGGTTAAAGCATTTGCATCAGAGAATGCGACAGTTGTTGTTGGTACAGTCATTGACCCAGAATTAACTGATGAAGTTCGAGTAACTGTTGTGGCAACTGGTATCGGCGCTGAAAGAAAGCCTGACATCAGCTTAGTCAACGATAATGCTAGAGTGAGTGCTGTTGGCCGTGAATATAGTGCAGGTTCGAGAGAGCATAAATCTAATGGCGGTACTGATGGCAACCAAGCGCTTAAGTTAGACGATGAAGCACAACCTAGCAGCGAACTAGAATATCTCGATATCCCAGCATTTTTGAGAAAACAAGCTGACTAAACATTCGACTGCAGCTGAACTTGATTTAGTTGCAGTGGTCTGAACAGTTGGTTTTTTTAAAAAAAAGCTTGAAATATTGTAACTCATTGACATTTCGGTCGTTGGGTGATAGATTATGCGCCGTTTTTCTGTTTGGTGAACTTAAACAAAATGATTAAACAACGTACTATTAAAGAGTCTGTGAAAGAAACCGGTATCGGTTTGCACAAAGGGCGTAAAGTTACTATGACTTTGCGTCCTGCGCCTGCAAACACGGGTATCGTTTTTCGTCGCGTTGATTTGCAACCGTACGCAGACATTCAAGCCAAAGCCGATGCCGTGGGTGATACTATGTTGTGTACATGTATTACTAACGCTGACGGTCATTCCATTCATACCGTGGAGCATTTAGCTTCTGCGTTGTCAGGTCTTGGCATTGATAATATTATTGTTGAAGTAGATAGCCACGAACTTCCTATTATGGATGGTAGTGCATCTCCATTTATCTTCTTACTCCAAAGCGCCGGTGTGCAGGAGTTAGACGCCCCTAAAAAGTTCATCAAAATTACCAAAACTGTGCGCGTAGAAGACGGCGACAAGTGGGCTGAATTCAGACCGCATGATGGTTTCAAGGTCAATTTTGAAATTGATTTCGAACATCCTGCAATTGCCGCTAGTAGACAAAAAGTTGAACTAGACTTCTCAGTCGACTCTTACGTTGACGAAGTTAGCCGTGCTAGAACCTTTGGTTTCATGAAAGACTTGGAACTGATGAATTCTATGAATTTAGCGTTAGGTGGCAGCATGGATAATGCTGTTGCCCTCGACGAGTACCGAGTACTTAATCCGGAAGGACTTCGTTGTAATGACGAATTTCTGAAACATAAAATTTTGGATGCGGTTGGCGATTTATATCTAGGTGGACACAGTTTAATCGGCGAACTTGTAGCGTATAAAACGGGTCATGGTCTAAACAACAAGTTATTGAATGCCATACTTAACGATGCATCCGCATGGGAATATGTAGAGTTCGAAAATGAAGACAGTTTACCAATTCGTTATATCGAGCCATCTCTAGCTTTTTAGTGTAGCTCTTCATTCCTAAAGGCCCGCGCTGGAAAACGTCAGTTTAAACCTTCAGGTATAAGATAGAATAAGTATGTGTGCTTAGTAAATGTTTCCTTGTGCCGATAACGTAGGTAGACTAAGTACATTCAGTTTGTTTCGACGACATTTCAGCGTCAATTAAGCAAGCTAAGATTTTTTGAAATAGGGTACTGATGACTTTTACGATACTTTACAAAGGCAACAAGCGCAGATTTGTGAAGCGGATATCCGCTCGCAAGCTGTTAAGCTTTTCTGTAATTGCATCTATCGTCTTCCTTATTTCTAGCCGTTCAACCGAATCTGTATATGAAAACCATGTGCGCGTTAGTGTTGTCAAAACAGGCTTAGAACAGCAAGCAAAATTAGTGGAACAGCTTAAAACAAATACCGAACAACAGGTCGGTGGAATTGTGAATCAACTAGCTGTGCTGCAAAACCGCATCAATAAGATGGAGTTGCTCACGGCAACTATGGCTGAGAAGGCCGGTCTTAATAAAGAAGATTTTACGCTAAGTGAAGAGATGCAAACCCTCTACAGCGATGAGTCTTCAATCACAAATCAAATCAAAAAAATGTCTGAGACATTAGATTTTAAAATTCAGCAACTCACCGCCCTTGAATCTTTGATGTTAGGCCTCAATATAGAAAGAGAGAGTGAGTTAGCAGGACGTCCAGTCACTAAAGGTTGGTTGTCTTCATATTATGGTGTTCGTAAAGACCCTTTCACTGGCCGCCCTTCTATGCATAAAGGCATAGATTTCGCAGGCAAAGAAGGTGAAGAGGTTATTGCGACGGGCGCCGGTGTTGTGACTTGGTCAGGCGACAGATACGGATATGGTAAATTAGTAGAAATAGATCACGGAAACGGTTTAAGAACAAGATATGGTCACAACGCAGAGTTAACTGTCACAGTTGGCGACGTTGTTACTAAAGGTCAGAGTATCGCTTTAGTGGGTAATACTGGCCGTTCAACAGGTGCACACGTGCATTATGAAGTTCTAAAAAGCGGTCAACAAGTCGATCCTCTGCCATTCATCTATCGTTAAGAAGCTGGTTTTCAGCCTTCCTCGTTACACTCACACCTTGATTTATTAATTGTCGCTTCGCAGAGTCCTTACTTTGCCTAGCACGCCCTAGTTTATTCGCGACATAATTGTTATTATATCGCGCGTTTTATATTAGTCATTTTTGGAAAATCAAATAGCATGTTTGCAAGTATCTTTAAGAAAATATTTGGCAGTCGTAACGACCGTTTACTAAAAAAATTAAAAAAGACAGTTGTTGCTGTAAATGCATTCGAGAAAGCATTCGAAGAGCTATCCGACAATGAACTGAAAAGTAAAACAGTTGAATTCAGAGAGCGTCTTGAAAAAGGTGAAACTACTGAAGCCATTGCTGCTGAAGCTTTTGCCGTCGTTCGTGAGGCCAGCAAACGCGTATTCGGTATGCGCCACTTCGACGTTCAAATGAAAGGTGGTTTAGTTTTACATCAAGGCAAAATAGCGGAAATGCGAACGGGTGAGGGTAAAACATTAACCTCAACACTCCCGTCTTACCTAAATGCTATTTCGGGTAAAGGCGTTCACGTAATAACAGTGAATGACTACCTAGCAAAGCGTGATGCCGATTGGAGTAGACCACTTTTTGAATTTTTAGGTCTAACCGTTGGTTGTAATATCCCAGGTTTAAGTCCTGCAGAGAAACGTGCCGCTTATGAATCTGATATTACTTACGGTACAAATAACGAATTCGGTTTTGATTATCTGCGCGACAATATGGCATTCAGCCCACAAGATCGCGTCCAACGCGGGCTTCACTTTGCGGTAATTGATGAGGTCGATTCAATCCTTATCGATGAAGCAAGAACACCACTCATCATTTCAGGAGCGGCTGAAGACAGTTCAGAGCTTTATAAGAAAATTAACCTCATTATTCCTGAATTGCAGCAGCAAGATAAAGAAGATGAAGAAGATGACATCGGCGATGGTCACTACACCATTGACGAAAAAGCGAAGCAAATTCACCTGACTGAAACGGGTCAAATATTCGTTGAAGAACTTCTACACAAGTATGGCATTTTAGAAGAAGGCGAATCATTATTCGCTGCAGCTAATATTTCCCTATTACATCACGTCAATGCCGCACTTCGCGCGCACAAGTTATTTGCAAAAGACGTAGACTACATTGTTAAAGGCGACGAAATTGTAATCGTAGATGAGCATACTGGGCGTACGATGGAAGGTCGTCGTTGGTCAGAAGGTTTACACCAAGCTATCGAAGCAAAAGAAGGTGTGAATATTCAGAACGAAAACCAAACATTAGCGTCAATTACTTTCCAGAATTACTTCCGAATTTACGACAAGCTTGCAGGTATGACTGGTACAGCTGACACCGAGGCTTTCGAGTTTAATCATATTTATGGACTTGAGACGGTAGTCATCCCAACTAACAAGCCAATGGTACGTGATGATAGAGCTGATAAAATCTATCTGACAGCGGAAGAAAAGTACGATGCCATAGTCCAAGATATTATCGCTTGCGTTAAGCGCGGTCAGCCAACGTTGGTTGGTACGGTTTCCATTGAAAATTCTGAACTACTTTCAAGTGTATTGAAAAAAGCCAAAATTCCACACAAAGTGCTAAATGCTAAGTTCCATGAACAAGAAGCAGACATTGTCGCAAATGCTGGTATGCCAGGTGCAGTAACGATTGCTACCAACATGGCGGGTCGTGGAACCGATATTGTATTGGGTGGTAATTTACAATCTGAAATGGAAAAGCTTAAAAACCCAACTGCACAGCAAATAGAACATGTTAAAGCAGAATGGCAAAAACGCCATGATGCAGTTCTTGAATCTGGTGGTTTGCACATAATCGGTACTGAACGTCACGAATCACGTCGTATTGATAACCAGTTGCGTGGTCGTTCTGGTCGTCAGGGTGATGCCGGTTCTTCGCGTTTTTACTTATCCCTTGATGATGGATTAATGCGCATTTTTGCCTCTGAAAAAATGGGCAACATGATGAAGCGTCTTGGTATGGAAAAAGGCGAGTCAATTGAACATCCATGGGTATCACGCGCTATTGAAAACGCACAACGTAAAGTAGAAGGGCGTAACTTTGATATACGTAAGTCACTCTTAGAGTACGATGATGTTGCTAATGATCAACGTCGTGTTATTTATGAACAACGAAATGAATTATTAGATGAAGGCGATATTGGCTCAATGATCGCTAACATCAGAAAAGATGTTGTTTCTGGCGTCATTGATCAGTACATACCGCCACAATCACTTGACGAAATGTGGGATATCAAAGGCTTGGAAGAGCGTCTGAAGAGTGATTTTGCGATTGATCTTCCAGTTCAAGAATGGCTAGACAATGATGATAAATTATTTGAAGAAATTATCAGAGAACGTATTTACGAAGAAATCGTAAAAGCTTACGAGTTAAAAGAGAAAACTGTTGGTGCAGAAGTTATTCGTAATTTCGAAAAAGCAGTGATGTTGCAAAGTTTAGATGGTTTATGGAAAGAGCATTTGGCTGCGATGGATCACCTTCGTCAAGGTATTCATTTGCGCGGATATGCTCAGAAAAACCCTAAACAGGAATACAAGCGCGAATCGTTCGAGTTGTTCTCACAAATGCTAGAAACACTGAAAGTGGATGTTATTAGCGTATTGAGTCGCGTTCAAGTGCAACAGCAAGCTGATGTTGAGGCTGTGGAAGAGCAACGTCGTGCAGCAGAAGTTGAGAAGAACTTTGAACATGAGTCGGTAACAGAGCCAGAAGCTGAAAAACCAGCAGCGGTTCAACGTTCAGGCCCTAAAGTAGGCCGCAATGACCCTTGTCCTTGTGGTTCAGGCAAGAAGTTTAAACAATGCCATGGTAAGTTGTCTTAGGACGCTTACCGAGCCTGTTAAAGAAGACTTACTAGAAAGGTCATAATTGTTTTGATGAAACAAGTTCATGTAGCAGTAGGTGTTGTTCGTAGGAACAACACCTTTTTTATATGTAAAAGAGCAGATCACCAACATCAAGGTGGTAAATGGGAGTTTCCAGGCGGCAAGGTTGAACCTGGAGAAAGCGTTGAAGAAGCCTTGGATAGAGAACTGCATGAAGAGATTGGTATTCGTGTACTTAACTCTTCAGAACTCATCGAAATCGCTCATGAATATCCAGACAAACGTGTTCTTTTGTCGGTCCTATTCGTCAATGAGTTCAGTGCCGAGCCATTTGGGAAAGAAGGACAGCTCCATAAATGGGTCGCTTTGAATGAACTCAGAAACATCGACTTTCCTGAGGCTAACGCCGCTATTGTTGATGCGATACTGTTGAATCGCTAGCAATCAAGTTATTCGGTAGCATTTTGCATCATCCTCATTTCAAACTTTTCTAATATTAAAGAAGAAACTGTATAACACTGGCACGACGCCTAATGTTAGCAATGAACCAATAAGCAGGCCAAAAGCTAAGGCACTCGCCATGCCGAAGAATAAAGCATCTTGGCCGATTATTAATGGCAGCAAACCAAGTATCGTGGTGACAGTAGACATCACAATAGGACGCAATCGGCGCAAGCAGGCCTCTACTAATGCTTCATATTGATCGTCATTTTCCTCACGTTCGATATCAATTCTATCAATGAGCACAATTGCGTTATTAACAATTATTCCCGCCAAAGCATACAAACCTAATATGACCATAAAGCCAAAATTAGCTTGGACCGTTAGCAGGCCAACAACGGCTCCGATTAGGATAAGTGGAACGGTAAGGATGACGATACTTGCTCGGCGCAAAGAGTTAAACTGAGCGATGAGAATAAGCATGACGATAGCTAGGCAAAGCGGTAAATTAGCATTCAGCGAAGCCTGAGATTCCTTAGAGTCTTTTACCACGCCATCAAACTCTATTCTGTGAGCTGGCGGTAACTGAGCCCGAAGCTTATCAAACTCCACTTGTAAAATGGGTACCATATCCTCAGCCGTCATATACATATTTTTAGCTTCAACAGTGACAGTACGGAATAAATTCTCACGGGCAATTCTTGCATATTGCGGACTAAATACGATATCCGCGACTTGTTCCAAAGGCACATTCACATTTCTCGAAGATGAATAAACGTTAATTCCATATATGCGGCTTATGTCATATCTATCCTCAGCCTGGCCTCGAATAATAATGGGTATAAGGTCATCTCCAACTCTAAATTCTGATATTACGCGCCCAGAGAAAAACGTTTCGAGTGACTCTGCAACATCTGCCGAGCTTACACCCGCTCGCTTTGCCCGGGCTTGGTCAATCTGAACATCGACTTGTGTGATCTTGTTTTCCCAGTCATTTTTAATTTCAACTGTGCCATCCAAATTACGGAATATTTCTTGAACCTTAAGTGCTGTATTGTAGATATAGTCCTTATCCGGTCCGATTACCTGAGCATCAATTTTATTAGAGTCAGAAGGGCCTAAGAACACCTTCGTGACTCGCGCATTTATCATAGGAAAGTCGCCATTCGCAAAGTCTTCTCGTAGGCGTTTTATCGTGTCGTTTTGATAAGCTCGATCACTCAGATTCAGCATAATGAAAGCTTTGCTAGGCTCGGGGGTTATCGGCGTTAGCGACAAAACAAAGCGAGGCCCACCAAAACCACCGTAGGCGGCATAATTTTCGACATTAGGGTAACGCTCCTTATCGTCAAGAACCTTGAATAGCTTGTGTAAAACCATTTCAGTTTCAGGCATGGAAGAACCCGCGGGCAAATCCATATACACTAATATTTGAGCACGATCTGAATCAGGAAAGAATTTTACGGGAACCAGACTCATCGCTACTCCAGCGCCTATAAATAAAATGATAGTGAGCGCCATGGTAAATACACGAAATTTCAACACGAAATACAATATGGCTTTATAAACAGGAAGGATGAGATCGAAGAAGCCTGCGACTCTTGCTTGTATGCCTACTTTCTTACTATCCGCTTTGATATCTTTTATAAACACATAACATAAGAAAGGTGTGACCATTAACGATAGAAGCCACGAGGTTGCGAGAGAGTATATGATCACGATTGAGACTGAACGTGTGTATTCTCCAGAATCGCTTTCGGCCAACATTAATGGCAAGAACACTAACATTGTTGTTGCTGAGGATGTTAATAATGGGATGGCTAAGGTCTTGCCAATAGTCGTGACGATATCGCGTCGCTTTTCACCATTCTCCAAACGCTTTTTGAAGTCCTCGGCGACGACAATACCGTTGTCTACTAACAAACCTAAGGAAATGATTAAGGTTGCTAAACTCATGCGTTCTAGTGCCATACCACTGAAGTTAAGTATCGCAAGTACAATAAGAATAACGGCTGGTACTATCGCTCCAACTATTAAGCCCATCCTAAAGCCAAGGAACAATATAACGACACCTAATACGATACTGAGTGTTTGAATGACGTTAGTCGATACGCCAAGCACCGCAGCATTTACTTGGTCAGCTTGGCGAGTGATGACATTCAGATTTATACCCGCTGGCATTTGTTGTTCAAGAGTTTTAAGCATGCTTTCAAGGCGAGGGGTGTATTCAGTCACACTAAAGCGCTCGCTTTTAGCCACCGCTAACACGATAGCGCGTTCACCGTTAAAATAAGCTGTTTGAAAAGCAGGGGATTGGATGCTGCGGTAGACCCGTGCAATATCCTCTAAACGAATAGAATTGTTGGTATTAGGGAGTGTAAAAATAACTTCTTTGAGGGATTGTATGCTGGTGAAATCACCACTTGGTACAATATTAAAACTTTTGCCCTCAACGTTTACCTTACCACCTGAGCGGATCACGTTCTGCTTTTGTAGGGTTTCAATAAATTGCTCAGGCGACACACCCAGTTGAGCGGCTTTTACGTCCGATACTTCAATGACAATATTCTCTTGTTGAGCTCCAAGAATACTGACAGATTGTGTTCCATTTACGGTGTAAATCATGTCACGAGCATGTTGAGCCATATCAAACATTTCGCCCATGCGAATGCCTTTGTCAGCCTGAAGGGCAACCGTGAGTATCGCAACATCCCCAAAGTTATCATTGATAATGTGGGCTTGCGTTCCTTCTGGTAAATCACTTTTAATCTTTACCAGTTCATTTCTGACTTTGTCCCAAATTTGGTCGAGATCGAAATAACGGTCATATAAATCCACGTAAACGACTGAAGTGCCTGGCATGGAAATGGAACGAATCTCTTCAACTTCGTCAACATTGCGCACACCTTCCTCAATCGTTTTGGTAACTAGAAGCTCTATTTTTTCAGCTGGCATGCCGGGAAAGTGGGTCGTAATAACTGCTTCTCGAACTTTTATCGAGGGGTCTTCCTGAGCAGGTAGCGTAAAATAACTAATGCCACCGAACAGCATCAGTGACAAAACAACCGTCATCACAAAGCGGTTGTAACGTAAGCCAAAATCAGACAAATTCATTTCTATGCGCTCTATTGGTTATATATGATTGTTGTCGTTTCAACTACAGAGATGGCTTGATCAGGTCTAATGAAATCAAGTCCGGTTTTTACGATTCGTGAAGGCTTTGTTGTTAATGAGCTAGGCTCTTGTTTAAATCGAATAATCGCCGATTCGGGCTTTAATTCGACAATATCAATGTAGTACTTTTTCGCGATGGCATTTTGCTTATTCTCTTGTTGTGCAACAAAATACAAATACGGGCCAGAATTGTCTGTTGTGAAAGCACTGAAAGGAATTTCAAAGTATTCTTCGCCGTCAAATAGGCTACTCACCATTAATATTATCTCTGCCGACATCCCCGGATAAAAACCGCTGAAATGCTCATTGAAGGTAATGGTGATTGGAAATGCATTAGCGATTGAAGCCTGAGCACCAATTTCCGTTAAAGTCGCTGCATAAGTCTTCGAAGCACTCAGAGACGGCACTACAACATCAACTTGGTCAAGTAAGGTAACTTTGCCGATTAAGCCTTCAGGGATCGCTGCGCTCACTTCAAGGTTGGCATTCCCTTGAATACTAAGTACAGAAGTGCCAGCTTGAATTTGCTGTGAGGGTTCTACTAATCGAGCAGACACACGCCCAGAATATGGTGCAATAAGCTGCGTGTCTGAGAGGTTCTTCTTAGCAATATTCAATGCACTTTCAGCAACTTTAAACCGTTGCTTCGCGATATCATAATTTGCAGTAGAAGTGTCCAAGGCTGCTTGTGAAATTAAGCCTTGTTGTCTAAGTTTGTTGTTACGCTCATGAGTTTGCTTTGCATCAAGAAGGGCCGCATTAGCTTCACCTAATGCACTCTCACTTTTTTGCACATCTAGTGAGTAGAGCGCAGTATCAAGCTCCGCAAGCACATCACCCTTTTTAAATGCCTGGCCTAAGTCGACATGCATTTTTGAGATAACTCCACTCACTTCAAATGATACTGAAACGGCATCCGCCGCTTGAATAGTTCCCGTTAAATGCCTTTTTATACCTTCTGAGGCTTTGCTTAGAGGAGTCGTCCACACTTTTTTAGCAGGTTCACTCTTACTACTATCCATGCCATTCTTATTTTCCTCAGAACCTGAGCATGCACTTAGAGTAAAAAGGATGGTTAATGTGCTCACAACACTTTGCAAAAATTTCATTTTATTTCCAGTCAAATAGCTCAACTACTAGAGCGACTATTGAATTTTACTTTTAGTACTGTACAGTACAGTACCATATGGTTTTGTAATTGTCAGCATATTAGAATCGCATTTTTTGAACCAGTCATTGGGATATAAGAGATGCTTATTTTGGCAATTACAGGTATGGTTGAGATAACTGAACAAGATTAAAAAAACAATGGAAATGAACATTCATAATGAGTCGTAAAGATGCTGAAGGCAGAATTTTAGCCGCTGCGAGGGACCTCTTCTTAGAGTTTGGGGTTGCTTCTGTGACAACTGATAAATTGGCAAAAGCCGCCAAAACTTCCAAAATGACTTTGTATAAATACTTTGCAAGTAAAGAAGAATTGCTAGAAGCGGTGGTTGAAAAAGAAGTCGCTAAGATATACGAACCATCCAAAATGGAAGTAAATAATCAACTTGAATATCAGAAAATGCTTAAGCTGTTTTGTGTCAACTTGGTTAATATACTTTTTGATCCTCAAATAGTTAGATTTGACCAGTTAATGATTAGCCAAGCTTTATCTAGCCGCACTATGTCGCAAGATCATTATAAACGGTGTTATTTACCGGCTATAAAAGAACTAGTTCGCTTAATTACAATGGGTCAAATTAGACAGTATTTGAAAACAACTCAAGATCCAGAAGATATCGCGGACATGGTCTTGTCCTCAATCTCTGGTTTAAGCTATACAAAAGCTTTGTTTGGCTTTGATATTAGTAAAGATAAGCTTGAAGAAAAAATCGCGAATGTGTTAGATATTCTTTTCAGTGCCGATGATAATCATAAGCAATCAAAAGCCTGAAAATATGGGTTAAACATACAATTTATTAGGTAGTGATAGCTGTTAGACAAATGAGCGCGTAAGATATATTCTTATCTGAGTATTTTTCATTATGTGAGCGCTAGCCATTCGACTTTTACTTTTGTTTTTTGCCTTTTTCAGCTTTTACTCTTATGGCGATCCAATCTCATTATACAATAATGATTCTAAAGTATTCGTTAGTAATCACATTGCGCTTTTGTCTGATCCTGAAGGTAGCCTGTCGCTACAATCCGCTCTGAAAACCTACAACGAGGGAAAGTTTACTTTTAACACCAATCAAAAAGTAAGCTTTGGCTTTACCCGCGATGTCATTTGGGCATCAGTTCTAATAAAGAACCCATCTTCAGAACCCTTGAAACGGGTATTTTATCTCGATTCAGCTTGGTTAGATCGCGCAGAGTTCCATTTCATTCGACAGAGTGAAGAGACTGAATCACGTATTGTAGGGGACACTTTAGAATTTAAAGACAGAAGTCTTGCGACACGAATGCCTGCAGTCATGTATGAGTTTAAGCCAGGCAATACGCAGGTTTTAATGCGATTTGAATCCCAAGACCCATTACTTATTCCAATACATCTATGGTCTGAAGAGCAGGTACAAGAACATCTCAGTAGCGTTAACTACTTTTATGGTTTCTTGTACGGTGCATTTATTATTTTACTGGTCTATAACATTGCATTGT
The DNA here is from genome assembly GCF_047250385.1 of Glaciecola sp. MF2-115. Taxonomy (NCBI): domain Bacteria; kingdom Pseudomonadati; phylum Pseudomonadota; class Gammaproteobacteria; order Alteromonadales; family Alteromonadaceae; genus Glaciecola; species Glaciecola sp. MF2-115. The sequence goes on along the minus strand of NZ_JBLBVM010000041.1, from coordinate 59,434 downwards.
CTGTTAGCTTAAAAGACATGCGCTATATATTCTATACGCTTTATTTGGTCTCATTTTTAAGTTTGAATATCGCTTATACTGGGCATGGCTTTAAGTACATTTGGCCAGACAGTTTACTCGTACAGAAATGGGCAATGATTTTCTTTTTGTACTGCTATATTATTTTTGGTATCGCATTCTGTATTGAATTCTTGAAACTGAACGTATTTTTACCTGCCTTGTATCGGGTGAAAATGGGCGTTTACGTATTTCTACTTCTCCCGATGATCACATTGTTCATGTACGGTGACCAATTATTAGCAGTGATGGTCGGTGTGGCTCTTACTTCAATACTAGTTATTATTTTTCTAGGCTTAGGCGGAATAGCCTATAAACGCGGGCATGATATGGTAAAATTTTTCATTCCTGCGGCAATTATGGGAGCTGGTGGAGCGGCAATTTCAGCAGGCACTACGTGGGGAATAATTCCTTACGATGGCTTACTCTTTCATAGTATTGAGGTAGGCATGTTGTTTGAGATGTTCATACTTGCTTTAGCCCTCGCTTTCACTTTGAAAGAAGTCAATAAAGCTCGCACTATCGCTGAGATAAATGCACAAATTGATTATTTAACGCAGCTATACAATCGTCGGGCATTTACCTCGGCAGTGCAACCGCAATGGCACTTCGCGGATAGGAATCAAAAGCCCTGTTCAATTATTTTGGTAGACATAGATTGGTTTAAAAAAATAAACGACCATTTTGGTCACGCGGCAGGAGACACAGTATTAAAGAGTATTGCAAGTACACTAAAACATAAAATGAGAAAAAGTGATATTTTAGCGCGTTGGGGTGGTGAAGAATTCATCATCTTTCTGCCAAATACTGAACTTAGTGCTGCGACTAATCTTGCATCATCTATTCGCACAACAATACAAGAGACTAGTTTTGTGCATGAAGGACGTTCGTTGGCCATCACAGCTAGTCTTGGTGTTGCAGAATATAGCAAGTCGATGACTAACTTAGAGGACTTGATTAAGCAAGCGGATGTGGCGCTTTACAAAGCAAAAACTGCTGGGCGAAACAGGGTTTGTAATGTGAACGATTTTGTTGAAGCAAATTCAAAATAATTTCAATTAAAAGAATCTGGATTGAAGTTTGCCCTTTGTCATCAAAGTTACCTAGAACATCCTCGCGAGAATGACTTGTGGGGTGAAAAAAGGTCTGTGGGACGAATTCAAAATAGGTTTAAATAACTGTCTTCGTAGCCAACGCAAAGGCTACATCAAGGTGATAATATGCCGACTCTCCTATGAAATGAGGGTAGACATTATCATCACCATCCCATGTAATCGTTTTGCCTTCGAAGCTCTGAAATACAGGTTCGCCATTATTTAAAACGCTGAAGTCTTTGTTTTGCAACTGCGGATGGATCATGGCCAATTTTCGGCCTTCAGCATTGACAGGAAACTTTACTTCTTTCGTTAAGCGGAAAGCTTCGACTTCGTCTGTTTGTGGCACAGCACTCTTGTTCCAAAGGTCGCAAAAACTAACAAGGATTTGAGTCATTTGTTCTGTTTGCAAATATGCGGCAGGCCTAAGAACGCCCTGAGGCTGCGGGCCTACTTCAATCATAACTCCTCTTTTACCTACGGTGCACAAGTATGCATGCTCTTGGTAAGGGATATGATCTTCAATGAGGATGACTGCTTCGGGCATATGGCTTTTCACATACCGCGCCATTTGCTGATGGAAGTCGTCTGTTTCCAATATAATGAGGGTTGGGCCCATATTGCTAGTTGTATTATGTATATCAATCAGCAGGTCTGTACTGGGCTTGGTTTTCGGGCCGTACCGTGCGTTAAACTCAAGAGCTAAGATGTGCTCTAAATTTTCACCAGATGGTTTGCTAAGTTTATCAAGCGTGAATTGTCTATTTAGGTCTTCCTCAACATAGCGACAGCGGTTCTTAATTGCTAAGTTGTTCACTAAAGTAAACTCGATGTTTAATTCACTCTGCTTTGGAATTAGGTTTGCGAGAATTTGCTCATTGCTTTGTAGGTTTCTCACATACTCAACACCCGACATTTCGTTGCCATGCGTGCCAGCAGTAATAAGGACTTTGTTTATGACAGTGCTTTTGGACATCGGTGATTTCACCTTCAAAAATAATTTGCTGACGAGGAGTTTACTGGAGACCTTATTCTTTAAAAAAGTCTTTTTCTTGCTGAGCTAGCAAAGCCTCAATGTCTTCTATATCAATATTCATAGAGCTTTCGGCATCTTTGTTTGCACCCGATGGGATCGCGTGCTCTTCATTGGCCCATTGGCCTAAGTCGATTAATTGACAACGTTTACAACAGAAAGGTCGAAACACATTTTCAGTTGAATATTCAATTTCTTTCTTACAAGTGGGGCAATTTACAATCATATTCTTTCTTTAATTATTCGTTGAATTGTTGAGTCGTGCTTAGCAACAAGCAATTTCAAATTTGATGTCATGCGGCACACTACCGGATGAACCTTCCTCAGGTACGAGTTGCATAAAACGAATCCCGTAGCGATATTTATTACCACTCAATACTGGATAATAACCTTCACTGTTGACGCATCGAACCCGAATTAAATCTATTTTATCGGTGACGACGCCTTGATAAAAGCCATTTTTACCTAAGACTTCTTCGTAACGGCCACGTTCACGCAAGAACTGCATGACTAAGGTGATATTTTCGCGCACAAGAGCGAGTTGATCTATCCACATCGCTATGTCTTTGCTTCTAACTTCTTTGCTTTGTTTAAGCCAGCAGAATAAATGGGGTAAATCGAAACTCATGGCCCCACCAGGGATGGAAAAACGCTGGCGTATACTACTTAAGAAACGGTCGTCTTTTAAACTTGAACCTAATTTGCTTGTGCGTTTCAACTCGGACAATAAACGATGTAGTTTCTTTAAGGTTGCTTCAAGTGCGGCAGTATCGATATTAGGGTGACTTGACCAGTGAACTAAGTTTTTTTCATGTACATCGATATCCCGAATAAAATCGGTGCGAACGTCAAGGCGTTCAAGTAAATCGAGAAGCGTGAAAAATACATCGAAGAAGTGCAAGCTTTCTAATTCGTTATCGAATGTTGCGGTATGATCCAGTTGATTGAAGAGTTGCTCTAATCGCAAATAGTTTCGCACTTTTTCACCAAGTGGAAATTCGTAAACTGCGATTGGCATTAAGCGCTCCCTATGCTTTTGACTATGTTTTGGATGTAATTTTTTAGTTCGACCTAGTTTACAGGTTTTCGTTCACAATGTTTAGGTACATTTTATGTAATTGCTCAACTTGAGTGTGTAGCCAGTTGAGGTCTTTGTTATTTGATATGACATCGTCGGCAGCAGCGAGCCTCGTCGCACGTGAAACTTGTGAAGCCATTATGCCCTCAATAACAGCTTGCTCGCTCTTATCTCGGCTCATGGCTCGCTCCAATTGACTACTTTCGTCGATATCAACAACTAAGGTACGGTCAACTAGTTCATGCAATTGGTTTTCAACTAGCAATGGAATACTCAAAATACAATAGGGTGATGTGGCTTGAGCTGTTTGAATTTGCATTTGTTCGCGAATAAGGGGGTGAAGGAGGGCATTCAGCCATTCTTTCTTTGCTGGCTCGGAAAAAACAATGTTGCGTAATGTTTGTCTATCGAGTGTCGAATCAGCAGTTAAAATATCTGGACCGAACTCATCCACAATGTCTTGCAAGCCCGGACTGCCTTTTGCAACCACTTCACGAGCAATGACATCGGCATCTATGATATCCACGCCATAGCTTGCAAAGCGATCGCTAATTGTTGTTTTACCCGATGCGATTCCACCGGTAAGTCCTATTACCAAGCTGCTCATGTGTTATTTTCTCGTTGTCTTTACAATCTAGAAATCTTCAATCTAGAAATCTTCAATCTCGTTACAGATATGCACCAAACAGTGCGCCAAGTAAACTAAGTAAATTCTACAGCGTAGATAAGTACCAGTCAGCAATCAGGTCACCGTAGAGCATTGTTAACCAACCTGCGGCTGCTAAGTATGGACCGAAAGGGATCGCTAAGTTACTGTCTTTCTTCTTCACGAACATCATGCTGATACCAACGACAGCACCCACAACGGATGACAACAAGATAATAATTGGCAAATGTTGCCAACCAACCCAAGCTCCTAAAGCTGCAAGTAGTTTAAAGTCGCCGTAACCCATGCCCTCTTTACCGGTTAGTAATTTGAAAGCCCAGTAAATTGACCATAAACATAAATAGCCAACCATAGCACCAATAATAGAGTCGATCGGCGATATCGTGTGTTCGAAACAACTAACACCAAGACCAATCCACATGAGAAGTAAGGTGAGTGAATCAGGGAGTAACATTTTATCAAGGTCAATAAAGGTCATCGCCACTAGCAACCAAGTACCAAAGATGAAAGCGGCACCGGTGATACCAAAGCCAAGCTGATAAGCAACAAGGGCTGACATCAATGCAGTAAGTAATTCGACTGCTGGATAACGTGCTGAGATTGGTTTGGAGCAAGCGCTACACTTGCGCCCTAAAATAAGCCAACTAATTACAGGAATGTTTTCCCAAGCTCGTATTTTATGTTTGCAATTAGGGCAAGTAGAATCAGGCTTCACTAAATTGAAGGTTGGGGCTGGCGCTAACTCTTTATCAGGGTTTTGAAACTGCTCAATATCACGTTGCCACTCTCGCTCCATCATAATAGGTAAGCGATAAATCACAACATTCAAAAAGCTACCGACTAACAAACTAATACAAAACGTAACAATGACAAATGCCAAAGGGGATTCAGCTAATAATTCAAACAACGCAATATTTTCCATGGGGCCGTCTTTTTACCTTTTAGTTTGTGATACTAGATTCGTTCTCATCATATTCTATCGGCTTGTTGAATAAAAGTGTTCAGCTTTTGTTTGCAATGCTTCTGCTCTCATTCATATGCATGAATATTGAAGGTCTGATGGGCATTCTTTACTTTATCTTTATTCAACAATTGCAGATAGTAAAAAGCCAGCATATTGCTGGCTTTCGTATTTTACGGTTTGGGCTTATACAACGTTACCCATTTCGAAGATAGGTAGGTACATGGCAACAATCAAGCCACCGATAACGACACCTAATACTGCCATTATCATTGGCTCTAGTAAGCTTGTTAAGCCGTCAACCATATCATCAACTTCTGCTTCATAGATAGTGGCTATTTTTTCTAGCATACCGTCAACAGAACCAGATTCTTCACCAATAGCAATCATTTGTGTCACCATCGGAGGGAATATATTAGTTGCACGCATTGCAACGTTCATTTGTAACCCGCCAGCGACTTCCTTTTTGACGAATAGTATAGCGTCTCTGAACACTGCATTACCTGATGCACCCGCTGCTGAGTCTAGTGCACCTATTAATGGTACGCCGGCTGCGAAAGTGGTTGAAAGCGTTCGAGTAAAGCGAGCTACGGCTGCTTTCTTAAGTATTTCACCAATAACAGGGATTTTAAGGATTTTTTTATCAACGCTGTCGCGTAGGCTTGGTGATTTTGCATGCGCTTTCTTGAACATGATAGCGCCTATAAATACGCCAACACCAATGAATGGCCCGTAGCTCTGCATCATATTGGATAAGCCAATAACGAATTGAGTGAACACAGGAAGTTCAGCACCGAAGCCTGCGAAAATTTCTTCAAACTGTGGAACAACAAAAACCAATAGTATCGTCGTAACAATAAAAGCAACAACGAGTACTGCGATCGGGTAAAACATCGCTTTTTTGATTTTTGATTTCAACGCTTCAGCTTTTTCTTTATATAAAGCGATACGATCGTAAATGGTTTCTAATGCACCTGATTGTTCACCCGTTTCAACTAGATCACAATAAAGGTCATCGAACTTATCAGGGTGTTTGCGTAATGAAGAAGAAAGTGGGTTACCCGATTTTACTTCGTTAGTAATTTCACCTAACAATTCGCGCATTGAGGCTTTAGAGTGGCCTGAGCCAATCATTTCTAAACTTTGAATTAAGGTAACACCTGCACCAAGCATAGTAGCAAGCTGTCGGGAGAGGACAGCAATATCTTGTGCAACGACCTTGTCTTTTTTTCCAAATAGTGGTTTGGCGAGTTTCTTGACTTTTGTTGCAGAGACACCTTGACGTCGCAATAAATTTTTCGCCTCTTGCAAGGAGCCTGCGCTAATTTCGCCTTTACCCGCTCTGCCGCTTTTTGACGTGCCAGACCAAGTATATGTTTCTGCTGTTTTTGCCATGATAATCTCAATAATTCTCTAGTTTTTTAGACAAAAAAGCCCAGATAATCTGGGCTTTCAAATCAATTTCTATATCTTAGGACTGTATTAGCACAAAGTAGCTGGCTTACATACTGCAGTCCAAGTAACATTACCGTTAGCTGCAACTACAGGAGTTAATGTGAAAGTTGCTGCAGCGTCGTCTGCTGGGTCTGTTAATCCAGAGTTAGTTGATGCAGTTGCAACGATTTGGCCGTTTGTAGTGGCCAAACCAACAACATCAGTACCAGCAGTTACATTAGCTGGGATACCTTTAGCGCCTGCATCACAAGCAGCTAGTTTAGCAGTTGAATCTGCACCAGAAGCAAGTTGTGCACATACTTCAACAGCAGACTTAGCTGCAGCAGTTGCATTAGTTACTTCAGTGAATTTTGCTTTTTGCGTGTAGCCCTGGTAAGCAGGAAGTGCGATTGCTGCAAGAATACCGATGATTGCTACAACGATCATTAGTTCGATTAGTGTAAAGCCTTTTTGAGCTGAATTTTTCATTTTGTCTCTCCGAGCGTGGTCAACGCGTTTTAAAATATTTGATTTAAAGTAAGTTAAAAAGGTAAGTGCGGTAATTGCTTACCTCCTTAACCTCGAGACCAAGTATAAGAGGAGAGTGAAGTTTGTGAAGTATGTGGGCGCATACTTAAGTCTTTGTTTCGACACTTCCTGTCATACGCAAGGGTAGAAAAAGGACGTGCCTCTAGTGCTTAACTTACCGTAACTAGGGATAAATCCACAGCTACTACATTCTTCGTTAAAGCGCCTGAAGACACATAGTCTACGCCGGTTGCAGCCAATTCTATAAGTCTGTCAAAAGTGATATTGCCAGACACTTCAAGCTTACACCTTCCAGCATTAATATCGACTGCCTTATAGATCCGTTCCGTGCTGAAATTATCCAACATTATGGTGTTGACACCTGAATCTATAGCTTCAATTAGTTCTTCTAAATTCTCTACTTCGACTTCTATAGGTAAACCAGGCTGCATTAATTTAGCCTTGGAGACCGCATTTTTAATGCCTCCGCAAGCATCAATATGATTTTCTTTTATCAAAAATGCATCATACAAGCCCATTCTATGATTTTGTCCAAGTGCGCATGCAACTGCATACTTTTGTGCTTGACGCATGCCAGGTATTGTTTTTCGGGTATCGAGTAGCTTAGTTTGGGAGTTTTCTAGATATGTTACATACCTTGCTGTGGTAGTTGCCGTGCCACTGAGTGTTTGTAAGAAATTTAATGCGCTTCGTTCTGCAGTTAAAATTGAGCGCGCGTTTCCTTTTATATAAACAATCGTATCATTTGCTTTGAGCACAGAGCCATCATCACACTGCCAATCAAGTACAACGTTTTTATCAATTTGCTTGAAAACTTCATTTACCCAAGCTCTGCCGCACACTACGCAATCTTCTCTAGTAATTATTTTGGCCGACATCACAGTGTCTTCTTCTATTAGCATTGCGGTAATATCATTCTGCATAGATATGTGTCCACCAAGATCTTCTAATAGTGCATCTTCGACTTGCTTTGGAATATTGAATTGGTATTGATTAAAGAGTGACATAATAATGAAAACTTCTAATTGAATAATGTGGAATGTAGGCCTGCGCTAAGTTTACTGGTTTACGCGCCGCAATGAAACCGCTATTAAACTAGATTTGCCTGTAAAATATAAACAATATATCAAGGAAATTGCTTTGCACTTTGCTTTGTCGCTCATATACTTAAGCTAATATCTTATATAAAGGAATGTCCATGACACTGATCTCGCTATTAATAGTAATGGCCTTGGAACGCGTCACATCAAAATCGCCTGAATGGCATATTCATTCTTTGGTAGGTAAGTATATCCAATTCCTACAAGGCCGCGATTGGTTCAGCGCTAGCGCGTCTATGCTGTCGGTATTACTTATCATTCTAGTACCTGCTTTCTTGGTCTTTTTAATTGAGATCATTTTTAGCAATGGTTTTGTAACCTTCTTGATGCAGTTAACAGTGCTATGGATATGTTTGGGTTGCCCAATTACACGAAAGAATTATAAACGCTATTTGCAAGCAGCAGTCAGGAAGGATTTTGAAGCGTGCTCACTACACAGTCTTTCTTTCGGTAATGAAAGTGGTGACCTAGATAAAGTTGGACAGCAACTAGTTTTCATCAACTATCGTCAATATGCAGCAGTTATTATCTTCTTCATCCTTCTCGGTATTCCTGGCGTTATTATTTATTCCATTGCGAAAGAGCTTCAACTGTTTATGCACAAGATGAGTCAATGTGATGATAAACCTGAAGAAGTTCATGACGAGGTAATGGGGGACTGCGAAGCAGATAATTCTGAGTTGCTTATAGATAAGGTTATGCACGTCATTGATTGGCTACCAGTCAGGATCACTGGTTTAGGCTTCCTGATTGTTGGGCACTTCTCTCGGGCACTCTCTATCTGGTTACCTTCCTTAGCAGATACACAATCAAGTGCGAAACAAATTCTCACTAGTATTGCGATTGCAGCTGAAGAGGTCGAAGCCGATCAAAAGAACTGTATAGACGAACCTTGTATTCTTGTTCGTCTCGTAAAACGTAATGTGCTCTTTATGTTGGTTGCAGTCTCTGTGCTTACAATGGTCGGAGCAGTTGCTTAGTACTTTATCTAGTAAACACTTTTCTAATCTAATTAAAAGCGACAGCCTTCATTAACAAAGGGCTGTCGCTTTTTTTTAAGCTACAGTTCCAAATTTTTGCGATAAAAAATCGTGCTCAGTTTAGGCAAATTCGGCTTTACTAAGCTATCTTGAATGAAACAATACTTGTCGAATTAGGAAAAGTTGCTTACACTATCTTGGTTAATTGGTATTACCATTTTTACAAAAGCGCGAAGTATTTCTAAATTTTGTTAACATTTTAACCAGAATGCGCTTATAAAAAGCACAGTTATATATTAAGGTTTCATGCATAAGCTGTTTCAATATAAATCTAAAGGAAGGCAATTGCAGTGCACGCAAGTATAAAACAGCAAAAGTTGTCAGACGTCATCACTGAACGTCTCGAGTCCATGATATTGGACGGAACGCTGGTTGCTGGTGAAAAGTTATTACCTGAACGCTTGCTAGCAGAAAAATTCCAAGTCTCAAGACCTTCATTGCGTGAAGCAATTCAAAATTTACAAGCGAAAGGCCTGATTGAGCGTAAACAAGGCGGTGGCACTTTTATTACACAGAATTTGAGTGCAAAAATGACCGATCCTTTATTAGCCTTGGTTGCATCGCGTCCTGAAACACAATTTGATTTGCTCGAATTTAGACACGCTTTAGAAGGCATGGCAGCTTACTACGCGGCTTTGCGTGGGCAACCCGAAGATTATGATGCATTGAATAAGGCTTTAAATAGCCTCTCCGCTTTGCATGAACAAAGCAGTCGAGATGAGCAAGGTAAAGAATTAGTCGATACCTCCTTGGAAGCTGAAGCCCTCGTTGAATTTTATCTTACTATGGCTAAAGCCTCACACAATATGGTTTTACTGCATGTCATGCGAAGCATGGAAGGTATGCTAGTTGAAAATATTAAACGAAATTTAGAAATGTTGCGCGATGGAGCTGATGTTGAAGAGAGAATCCGTTCACAACGTCACAGCATAGTTAAGGCAATCATTGCACAAGATCCAGAAGCAGCACGCAAAGCCAGCAATGAACATTTAGGCTTTGTGGAGAGTACACTATTAGACATAAACCAACGCGACGTTAAATTACAACGCGCGATGCGAAGAATGGAAGTAAAAGAAAGTAGCAAGACAGCTTCTTAATTGGCTGTAAAACTTTAAGCAAACAGAATCAGGCGCTATCACTGGATAGCTTGGTCTGATTTATCGTTATTACATAATATAGGAAAGCACCATGACCGATGTGATGCATCCAGATGTGGATCCAACAGAAACGCAAGAATGGTTAGACGCACTTGAAGCAGTTTTAGCAGAAGAAGGCGTTGACCGTGCTCATTATTTACTTGAGTCGTTGATAGAGAAAGCAAGACGAAGCGGGGCTCACTTGCCTTATGATGCAACTACCGCTTATATCAATACCATTCCTGCTGGCCAAGAGCCAACCATGCCTGGTGACCAAACTATCGAAACCAAGATTCGAAATGCTATTCGCTGGAATGCTATGATGATGGTACTGCGAGGTTCCAAGAAAGATCTTGAACTTGGTGGTCATATTTCAAGTTTTGCCTCTTCCGCTATGCTTTATGATGTGGGCTTCAACCACTTTTTCCGTGCACCAAACGATAAAGACGGCGGTGATTACTTGTTTGTTCAAGGTCACGTTTCTCCGGGTATTTATTCTCGCGCATTCATAGAAGGTCGTTTGTCTGAAGGTCAACTCGACATGTTCCGCCAAGAAGTAGGTGGTGAAGGTTTGTCTTCATACCCGCATCCAAAATTAATGCCTGACTTCTGGCAGTTCCCAACGGTATCGATGGGCTTAGGTCCAATGCAAGCCATCTACTTAGCTCGCTTCTTAAAGTACCTTACAAACCGTGGCTTAAAAGATTGTTCAGAGCAGCGCGTATGGTGCTTCATGGGTGACGGTGAAGTCGATGAGCCAGAATCATTAGGTGCAATCGGATTGGCTTCACGTGAAGGTCTTGATAACTTGACGTTTGTTATCAACTGTAACTTGCAAAGATTAGACGGCCCAGTGCGCGGTAATGGCAAAATTATCCAAGAACTTGAAGGCACATTCCGTGGCGCTGGCTGGGAAGTATTTAAAGTTATTTGGGGGCGCTATTGGGATCCATTGTTAGCACGCGATACATCGGGCAAATTACTCGATGTGATGAACGAAACAGTCGATGGTGAGTATCAAAACTATAAGTCGAAAGGTGGCGCATATACGCGTGAGAACTTCTTCGGTAAATACCCAGAATTGAAAGAAATGGTCGCTAACATGTCTGATGATGACATTTGGCGCTTGAATCGTGGTGGACACGATCCTGTTAAAGTTTATGCCGCTTACAAACGAGCGACTGAAACGGTTGGTCGCCCACAAGTAGTATTAGCTAAAACAGTTAAAGGCTACGGTATGGGCGCTGCGGGTGAAGGTAAAAACATTGCCCACAACGTTAAGAAGGTAGACGCTGATGGCGTGAAGCACTTTAGAGATCGCTTTAACATTCCTCTTTCGAATGAAGAAATTGCCGATTTACCTTACTACAAATTTGCAGACGATAGCCCTGAAATGAAATACCTTCGCGAAAAACGTGAAGCCTTACACGGTTATATGCCTGTTCGTTTGGCGAAGAGTAATCATGACTTGCCAGCACCGCCGTTGAAGGCATTTGAAGCTATCACCAAAGGGTCTGGCGATCGCGAAATTTCTACAACAATGGCATTTGTGCGTGTTCTTACCGTGTTGCTTAAAGATAAGCAAATGGGCAAAAACGTCGTACCAATTATTCCTGATGAAGCACGTACTTTCGGTATGGAAGGACTATTCCGCCAAGTGGGTATTTACTCAAACTCAGGTCAAAAGTACATTCCACAAGATAAAGACCAAGTGGCTTACTATCGTGAAGATAAGAAAGGTCAGGTTCTACAAGAAGGAATTAATGAACTGGGTGCAATGTCATCTTTCGTTGCTGCAGGTACTTCTTATTCAACCAACGACTTGCCAATGTTACCGGTTTATATTTACTACTCTATGTTTGGTTTCCAACGTGTAGGCGATATGGCTTGGGCAGCTGGCGATAGCCAATGTCGTGGTTTCTTAGTAGGTGGTACAGCTGGTAGAACAACACTTAACGGTGAAGGTTTGCAACACCAAGATGGTCATTCGCACGTGCAAGCTGGGTTAATTCCAAACTGTATTAGTTACGATCCAACTTATGGTTATGAAGTGGCAGTGATAACACAAGACGGTTGTCGCAGAATGTTAGAAGAACAAGAGAATGTGTTCTACTACATCACAGTGATGAACGAAAACTATGTTCAGCCTGAAATGCCGAAAGGTTGTGAAGAAGGCATCATCAAAGGTATCTACAAATTAGATACGGTAGGTGATAAAAAAGCGAAATTGAAAGCGAAACTGCTTGGCTCTGGAACGATCCTTGTAGAAGTTCGCAAGGCCGCTGATATCCTAGCTGAAAAATACGACGTTCAATCAGAAGTATACAGCGTGACATCGTTCAACGAAGTGACTCGTGACGGTATTGATTGCGAACGTTGGAACATGCGCAACATCGACAAGAAAGCTCGCGTACCTTATATCACTCAGGTCTTAAACGATGGTAATGATGGTCCTACGGTTGTTGCGACTGATTACATTAAGGCTTATGGCGAACAAGCTAGATCTTTCGTACCAGGTGCTTATAGAGTATTAGGAACCGACGGTTACGGTCGTTCGGATAGCCGTGAGAATCTACGTAATCACTTTGAAGTTGATGCAAATAACGTTGTGTTTGCTGCGTTGTATGAGCTTTATAAAGCGGGTGATTTTGATAAAAAGGCACTAGCAAAAGCGATTAAAGATTTGGGTATTGACCCAGATAAAATTAATCCGCTTTACGCTTAATTAGGGAGAATCAATATGGCAAATTTAGTAGATATCATTGTTCCTGATGTTGGCGGCGAAGAAGTTGAAGTCATTGAGGTCTTAGTGTCAGCCGGTGAAGCCGTCGACGCAGAAGCATCTATTGTGACAGTTGAAAGTGATAAAGCGAGCATGGATATCCCATGTGAAAACGCAGGTACTATAAAATCACTTAAGGTTAAAGTCGGCGATAAAATTAAGCAGGGTGATGTGCTTGGTCAAATGGAGTCTGGTGCCGAAGCATCAGAAACAGAGACTGATGAGCCTGCAGCAGAGGCTGAAAAATCAGAGCCTAAAAAAGCAGATTCTGAAAAATCAGAGCCTAAACAAGATGCAGAAGAAACTAAGAAGACTGAAGAACCTGCCGCAGCCTCTGGAGGCACCAAAACGATTGAAGTGACGGTGCCTGACATTGGCGATGCATCTGACGTCGACATTATTGAAGTCTTAGTTGCAGAAGGCGATAGCGTAGAGCCAGAAGATGGTTTAATCACGCTTGAAACTGATAAAGCCACTATGGACGTTCCTGCCCCTGAAGCTGGCAAAATTGTTAGCTTAGCCGTGAAGGTTGGGGATAAAGTTTCAGAAGGTTCTTTAGTATTAACGCTTGAAGTTGCTGGAGCGGAATCAGCTCCTGCAAAAGAAAGTAACGATGCGCCTGCTGACAGTGCTCCGGCACAAGCTGAAAGCGCGCCTTCAAAATCTGAAAGTGCACCCGCAGCAAGTGACTCGGCACCTAAAGCGCCACCAGTACCTCATCATCCTTCAGCCGGTGGAAATGTGAGTACAGGTAAAGTTCATGCGTCTCCTTCAGTACGTCGTTTAGCCCGTGAGTTCGGTGTTGACCTAACGCAAGTTCAAGGTTCTGGCCGTAAAAATCGCGTTCAAAAAGAAGATGTACAATCATATGTTAAGTATGAACTGTCGCGTCCGAAAATGAATCCTGGCAGCTCTGCGGGCACCGGTAGCACCGGTGGTGGCTTGCAAGTACTAGCTCAGCCGAAAGTGGATTTCGCGAAATTTGGTGAAGTGGAAGAAGTGCCATTAACGCGTATTCAGAAGCTTTCTGGTCCGAATTTGCACAGAAACTGGGTCACAATTCCACATGTCACTCAATTTGATGAAGCGGATATTACCGATCTAGAAACATTCCGTAAGGAACAAAATGCTATTGCTGAGAAGCGAAAACTAGGGGTGAAAATCACACCTTTAGTATTCATGATGAAAGCAGTTGCGGATGCGCTTAAAGAATACCCTGCTTTTAATAGTAGTTTATCAGCCTCTGGTGAAACACTGGTAATGAAAAAGTATTTCCATATTGGAATCGCAGTAGACACTCCGGGTGGACTTGTTGTACCTGTAGTTCGTGATGTCGATAAGAAAGGCATTATGGAAATTTCCAAAGAGTTAATGGAAATTAGTGTTAAGGCGAGAGATGGCAAATTAAAAGCGACAGACATGCAAGGCAGTTGCTTTACCATTTCAAGTTTAGGTGGCATTGGTGGAACAGCGTTTACGCCAATTGTGAATGCACCAGACGTTGCTATTTTGGGGGTTTCTAAATCAGAGATGAAACCAAAGTGGAATGGTAAAGACTTTGAGCCTCGCTTAATGTTGCCATTGTCATTGTCATATGATCACCGAGTAATTGACGGAGCATTAGCCGCTCGCTTCGCTGTTCATGTTAGTGGTGCATTGTCTGACTTAAGACGCATTTTGTTATAGTAATAAAAAATTTTGCAGGTTGGCGCGTGAATCGGTAAGATCCGCGCAAAGCATGCTTCTAACCATATAATTTTGAGGTCATAATGAGCGAGATAAAAACTCAGTTGGTCGTACTAGGCGCTGGTCCTGGTGGATATTCTGCAGCATTCCGAGCAGCCGATTTAGGCATAGACACAGTTATCGTAGACGTTCGTGAAACGCTAGGTGGTGTGTGCTTAAACGTGGGTTGTATCCCGTCGAAAGCGTTACTACACGTAGCAAAAGTTATCCAAGAGGCGAAGCATTTGTCTGCTCACGGTGTTACTTTTGGTGAACCAGAATTCGATCTTGATAAAATCCGTGGATGGAAAGACAGCGTTGTTACGCAATTGACAAAAGGCCTAGCTGGTATGTCAAAAATGCGTAAAGTAAAACACGTACAAGGTCTTGGTAAATTCACTGGTTCAAACACTTTGGAAGTTGAAGGTAAAGACGGTAAAACCACGATTACTTTTGATAACGCAATTATTGCTGCCGGCTCTGAGCCGGTAAACTTGCCGTTCATTCCTGATGATGAGCGTGTCATTGATTCAACCGGTGCGCTCGAAATGCGTGATATCCCGGGCAAAATGCTTGTATTAGGTGGTGGTATTATCGGCCTAGAAATGGGAACGGTATATCATGCGCTAGGTTCGGAAATTGATGTCGTTGAATTCCTTGATCAACTTATGCCTGCTGCTGACAAAGACATTGTTAAAGTCTACATGAAGACCATCAAAGGCAAATTCAATACTATGCTTGAAACGAAAGTGACAGGTGTTGAAGCTAAAGACGACGGTTTGTATGTTACTTTTGAAGGTAAACAAGCACCAGCTGAACCGGTTCGTTATGACCGAGTTCTAGTTGCTGTTGGTCGTAAGCCAAATGGTTCATTAGTTGCAGCTGAAAAAGCTGGCGTAACGGTAACTGATCGTGGCTTTATTGAAGTAGACAAGCAAATGCGCACAAATGTTTCTAACATTTTTGCAATCGGTGACCTAGTTGGCCAACCGATGCTTGCTCACAAAGCGGTACATGAAGGCCATGTTGCAGCTGAAGTGATTGCAGGCAAAAAGCATTACTTCGATCCTAAGTGCATTCCTTCAGTTGCATACACTGAGCCAGAGGTGGCTTGGGTTGGTCTAACTGAAAAAGAAGCGAAAGAGCAAGGCGTTAACTACGAGACTGCTGTATTCCCATGGGCTGCATCAGGTCGTGCTATCGCTTCTGCTGCAACTGACGGCATGACTAAAATGATTTTTGAAAAAGAATCTGGCCGTGTTATCGGTGGCGCTATCATCGGTACTAATGCTGGTGAAATGCTGGGCGAAATTGGTTTAGCAATTGAAATGGGCGCTGATGCAGAAGATGTTGCATTGACCATTCATGCTCACCCAACCTTAAACGAATCAATCGGCCTTGCCGCTGAAATATTCGAAGGCAGCATCACTGACATGCCAAACCCAAAAGCCAAGAAAAAATAACCTGGCTTAAAGCGTTAAGAAACTATAGCCGGTACTTCTGAAGTACCGGCTTTTTTTTGCTGTTTGAAAAAGACGTATCGTAGGGCCAGAGGGGAGCCTCCACCACATCAGACGCGCTGTTCGCCATCCCTGGCCGCTCTCTAATGGCGTCCTGCCATTAGAAGGTCTGATGTGGTGGAGGGTCCCCTCTGGCCCTACGATACGTCTTATCACGCCGTGGATCGCTAAAATGCGTGTAAATGTTGATTCATAACTAACCCTTGTGAAAACAACGTGCATAACTAGCAAGCTACACCGAAGAACCCCTCCACCAAAATTTTCAAAGGACAAGGACGTCCTTTGTAAGCGGTCAGGATGACGCACAGCGCATTTTGGTGGAGGGGTTCTTCGGTGTAGATTGCGGCCTACTATCAGCACAAGTTGATTTCGTATGCGGCCTACTATCAGCACAAGTTGATTTTGTTTGGAGTCTAGTAAAAGCAGAAGTCGTTATTACTGGCTTGAGAGAGCGAATAAATAGTAAAATGTACATTGATTTTATTCACATACAGGGTGAACCTGTGTTAATAATGTTTGATGCTACTGCCAAATCGACCCTTAGATTGAGAATTTTGCCATTATGAGCGATATGCAACAGTTAGAATTTTTTGCTATCCCAAGCCCTTGTATTGGCGTATGTCAATCTGGGCCTCGGGGGTATTGCAAAGGTTGCTTTAGAAGTCGCGAAGAGAGGCTGCATTGGTTGCAAATCGATGATCAAACAAAACGCATCATTGTCAAAGCCTGCAACCGACGAAAACAGTCATGGTTGCGCAAGCAAGAAGGGGCGAAAATGGAACAAGGGCGTGGAGAACAACAAGATTTATTTTAACACTGCTTTTATAGCTCAATAAAAGTCTAGTAAAAAAAATAACTTAGCGAGATCAGCACAACTTAAGGTATAGATTATTTAGGCTAGGTATTATCAGTGCAACCCAACAATAATGTGCATTTAGTATACTTATATACATTGTCCTAAACTAAGAAAGAAACCATGCCCATTAAGCCTCTTGTCAAATTTGCTTCAAAATCATTTACTCTGCCAGATACATGCGTGAATCTAAGAGCAGCTCTAGATGATCCGACAAAAGACTTAAGTGACATCGCTAAACTAATTTCCGTCGATCCTTCCTTAAGTGCAAAAATTCTAAAGCTCGCGAATAGCGCACTGTTTAGGTTTCCAAGTCAAATTGAGACTGTCGCAAAAGCACTCAACGTGATTGGCGGTGAAGCAGCTTATAACATTTCTATCGCAGAAACGGCGAATATTGCTTTTAAGACATTTAACTCACCAGTCATCGACTTTGCCAAGTATTGGAAACGGGCGGTTATGTGCGGCATCATTGCAAAAGCGATTGCCCAACAAAAACAGATACGCGGTAGTGAGCGATTCTTTGTTCTTGGTATTCTTCAAGGCCTCAGTGAGTTGATTGTCGCAAGCAAGCATACCGAGGCTTACACCAAATTCAAAAACGATCTGGATGAGACAGCCCCTTTGGCGAAACAAGCTAAGCACTTTGGTTTTACATTCCCAGAATGCAGTGGCTTTATCATTCAAGAGTGGAACCTACCGCAATCACTTGTACTCCCATTACAAAAACTTATTCATCCACCGAAAGGCGATATGAGTTTAGAAGAAAGCATCTTGTATTTTGCAATTTCTATATGCAGTTTTGAAGGTAAGGATATTGAAATTGCAGACCTCCCACAAATTAACCTGCAAGCGATAGAGACTGTTGGATTGAGCGACGAGGATTATGATATGATCATGAATTACTCGCGTTTGGAAACCTCCAAAATTGCGAATTTGATGAGCTCTTAAGAATAAACAAGTAAATACTAGCTCGAAGAAATAATCTCGTAAAAGTAAAAAGCTAAATCACAATATGTCTAAATTGAAACAAACAGCCTCGCTGGGGCTTTTTTGTGTGTGTCTCACTTTGTCTGCCCAAGCAACGGCGTCTAATGACATTCTCAAAAAGCTGTATCTAAAAGAAAGGCAGCAAAAACAAAAACCAGAAGGCATGTCAATGTCTGGTGAGTTTGGCGTTTTATCGGCTAGTGGTAACACAAATACGACGACCTTCAAAGCAGGCCTGACCGCAGATCACGAAACGCTGCAGTGGAGCAATCGTTACTACAGTGAATTAGTTTACAAACAAAATAAAGTCGATGGTGAAACGCTTGTAACGGCGCAGCGCTTGTTAGCTAATGTGCAACTTGATTACAAATTACCCTCTAAGAATAACCGTCTCTTCATATATGCAGAATACGACGATAATCGATTCAATGGATTTCGATATCAAAGCGCGATTGCAGCAGGTTGGAGCACTCACGCTTGGAAAAACGAAGATAGTCAACTTCGCTATAGTGTTGGTCCAGGATACTCATACGCTGAGCGTGAAGTAGTAGATACAGAAAATCACATGTCTTATGAAGTGTTTAAAGAAATGATTGTGCGTGCATCGCTTGATTACCGTTTGGCATTGAGTGATTCAGCAAGATTTCGACAGTTTGTTAGTACAGAAGCAGGACAGGAGACTAATCGCTCACGTGCAGAGACAACATTGACCACAAGTATCCTTGAATCCTTGGCCATGAAGTTATCTTTTGTGATGATATACAACGATGGAACTCTGCAAGAAAATGTAAACTTGAGCACGGAAACTAGCATATCTCTTGTTTATCAGTTTTTTTAGCTTGCGAAAAAAATAAATATCGCTACCATATGAGCGCGCTTTATGGGGGTTATGCTATTCGCTGTTTCTAACCCTCTTCAAATTAGTTAATGGGAAAAAATATGAAACTTTCAACTATATCGGCATTTGTTGCCTTTGGTATTTTTGCGTCTGGTGCTCAGGCTCAAGATGAAGATACATTTACAATGGACGGTGAGCTTGGTTTTATCTTCACCTCTGGTAATACGGAAACTACTTCAGCAAATGGTGCGTTAAACGCGAAGCAAGAGTTGGAGCAGTGGAGTAACGAATACACTTTAAAAGCACTCTACAAGAAAGATAAAGTTGATGGTGTTGAAACAACATCTGCGGACAAAAAGTTTGCTTCAGCTCAGGCGAATTACAAATTAGAGAATAAAGATCACCGTTTATTCGGCTTTGCTTCATATGAAGACGATCGCTTTAGCTCATTCGATTACCAAGCAACAATTGCGGCTGGTTGGAACCAAAAGTTGTGGAGCGACGATACAAGTAGCTTCGAATACAGCATCGGTCCTGGTTATTCATTCGCTGATCGTTTCGTTACTGATAGTGAAGGAAATGTCTCAACGGTTTCTGAAAATGGTGTGGTTGTTCGTGGCGCATTTGCGTACAAATATATAATTTCAGATTCAGCTAAGTTTACGCAATCATTCTCGACGGAAGTGGGTGCTGACAATACAAAATCACGCGCAGAAAGTGCAATAAGCGCTAAAATTGCTGGTGGATTGTCAATGAAAGTAGCTGTTAAGTTTGACCATAACTCAGATGTAACTGGCACTCGTGAAAACTTAGACACAGAAACGTCTGTGAACTTGGTTTACACTTTCTTCTAAAAACGTGTATATAAAGTTACGCTGAACTCTTTCGAGAAAACGGCAAACGACTTTTATGGATGATATAAAAAAGCTCCGCTTCAATTTATTTGAATGCGGAGCTTTTTATTTTTAATTGTTTAATCGCACTAAATTTACTAACGCTAATAAAGCTACTAAATCTACCAATGCCGCTAAAGTTTATTTCAACTAAATTTTTGCCCTAAAGTTTAGTGTAATAAACGCGTTTTGATTGTGCCTTCTATAGCTTCAAGTTGTGCGAATGCATCATCCGCTCTATCTGCCTCTACATCTACCACGACATAACCAATTTCTTCGCTTGTTTGCAGGTACTGAGCCGCGATATTGATGCCTTGATCTGCAAATGTTTGGTTAATCTGAGTTAACACACCTGGACGGTTTACGTGGATATGTAATAAACGCGAGCGATTTATATGCGATGGTAGCGAAACTTCAGGGAAGTTTACGGCAGATAAGGTTGAGCCGTTATCGCTGTACTTAGCAAGTTTGCCCGCAACTTCAATGCCGATATTCTCTTGTGCTTCTTGAGTACTACCACCAACATGTGGCGTTAGAATGACGTTATCAAAAGCTCGTAATGGCGATTCAAATTCTTCACTATTGGACTTCGGCTCAACTGGGAATACGTCGATGGCAGCGCCATTCAGTTTTCCAGATTCCAATGCTTTCACTAAGGCATCGATATCAATGACCGTGCCACGTGATGCATTGATAAGAATTGCACCATCCTTCATTTGCCCAAGTTCTTTACTGCCAATCATATTACGAGTATGAACTGTTTCAGGCACATGTAGTGAGACAATGTCAGAATTTGCTAGTAGCTGTTTTAATGATCTTACTTGGGTTGAATTACCAAGGACTAGTTTGTCTTCGATATCATAAAACTGCACTCGCATACCTAAATGTTCTGCTAAAATACTAAGCTGAGTACCAATGTGTCCATAGCCGATGATACCGAGTGTTTTGCCACGGGCTTCATATGAACCGATCGCTGATTTATCCCACTCACCTCTGTGCGCTTTCGCATTTTTAGCAGGAATGCCACGCAGTAGAATAATGATTTGACCCAACACTAACTCCGCAACAGAGCGCGTATTAGAGAACGGCGCATTGAATACTGGAATACCGCGCACCAAAGCTGCGTTTAAGTCGACTTGATTTGTACCTATGCAGAAACAGCCTATTGCGACTAGCTTTTTGGCAGATGCGATAATCTTTTCGTTTAACTGCGTTCTCGAACGAATACCAATGAAGTGTACATTTTTGATTTTCTTAATCAGTTCATCTTCAGGTAGGGATGTTTTCAAGGTTTCAATGTTGGTGTAGCCATTGGCCTGCAGGGTTTCTAAGGTACTAGGATGTAAACCTTCGAGTAAGAGGATTTTAATTTTTTCTTTGGGAAGCGACACTTTAGTCATGGAGCAAAAACCTTAACACGAGTTAAATACATTCAGACATCTAGACGTCTGCTTTTGGGTGAGCTAGCAATATAGCAAATAAAAAGCAGACTGCACAGAGTTTATTCAAGCTTTGTTAGCTCTTTTTTACGCCCTGTTCTGTGCCGGTTAATACAACATCAGCACCTCGGTTCGCAAACAATCCGTTGGTAACAACACCAACAATGTTATTTAGCTTATTTTCTAGCTCGACAGGATTCAAGATCTCCAGGTTATGAACATCAAGAATGATGTTTCCGTTGTCGGTTACTACACCTTGGCGATACTCAGGATCACCGCCTAATTTAACAATTTCACGTGCAACGTAAGAGCGAGCCATTGGAATGACTTCAACGGGGAGTGGGAAGCTTCCTAAAATCGGAACATGCTTTGTATCGTCAATAATACAGATGAATGTTTTGGCTACAGCTGCAACAATCTTTTCTCTCGTTAAAGCTGCACCACCACCCTTAATCATGTGCTTGTGCTCTGTGATTTCGTCGGCACCATCAACATAGATATCAAGATCGTCTACGGAGTTTAAGTCAAACACTTCAATACCAAGATTTTTTAACCTTTCTGTTGAAGCATCAGAGCTTGAAACTGCGCCAGTAATTTCATTTTTTTTGCTAGCCAGCGCGTCAATGAAATAGTTAACCGTCGAGCCTGTGCCTACGCCTACTATACTGTCGGCTTGAACGTATGCTAACGCTGCTTCTGCGGCTGCCTGTTTCTTCTGATTTTGGTCCATTTTGATTATCCTATTGCGATTCTGAAGGGCAAAAATTGAGGAAAGCTAAAAAGCTTAATTTCTTGATCCAAATTTAATCCTTTACAGGCTCGAATACAAAGGGTTTAAGTAAAAGAATACAGTTTATTTGGTGTGAGTATGTATGGAAGTGGAATATCCCATGCTTCAGTCGGTAGGTGTGGGCTTAATTGTATATCGTGAGCGAGCCCGGTAAGGATTGGTGAAGTCTCGTTTGAACTTGATTGCAAACTAGCAAGCGTGCGGTCGTAAAAGCCTCCGCCCATACCTAAACGATTCCCTTTGATATCGAAAGCGACTAGTGGTGTAAAGATGACATCTAAATCTTGAATTGGGCATAGATATCTAACATCTAACTTCGGTTCTGCTATACCAAAGCTATTCAGCCGCATTTGGCTGTGTGCGGTAAATTCTTGAAACAGCAAATGGCCAGCACAAAATGGATGCAAAATAGGAACAAAGACCTTGCATCCTGCAGACCAAAGATAATCTATCAAGGCCCGTGTGTTCAGTTCCCCATTGAAGGAAAGATATATAGCAATATTGCGAGTGCCTTTAAAAATAGCATGTTGCTGATATTGCTCGACCAACTGCAAGCCGGCTTGATTTTGTTGTTCAGGCGAGAGAGAAAGGCGTTTATCGCGAAACGCCTTCCTTAGTTCATGTCTTGTTGCGGAGCCACTCATTCATGCGTCCCGTAGGTAAACCTGACTATTTAAACAACCACTAACTGCACCTCGAACGCTCTTTACAGAGCGTAGGTGTTGATGAATAGCTCAGTCAACTTTGGATGATCAACTTTGGTAGCGACGTTGATGGTAGACGCTTCTAACCAATCAGGGCTGGCTGTGGTGCCAAAAGGAGCGAAGCTAGTTTGACCTTGATTCAGCTTATCAGTTGAAACACGCACATTCCCCTCGGTCATCTCAAACAGTGAAGGTTCAAGGATGTAGGCAATCGGGAATGCATCGTGAAAATAGCACTGCCTGGTATCTTTGCCTTGCGAGTAAAAATCGGTGTAAAACTGGGATGCTCTATTCACGAAACCACCCAGTGTCGGGTTCTTTTCCGCTAAAATATCAATGAAGTTTGGAGCGAATGGAAGATCGTAAGTCACATCTAAGCCGAACATGTTTAGTTCCCAATCGGCTGCGAACACAATTTCGGCAGCGTAGGCATCATTCCAAATATTAGCTTCAGCAACGGGTGTTACATTACCCGGTACGAATGCTGCTCCGCCCATTACGTTAACCGCTTTCAGCAATTTAGGTAGCTCTGGCTCTAAACGCAGTGCGAGTGCTAAATTACCCAAAGGACCAACAGCAACTAAGGTAATTTCGCCAGGATATTTGCGCGCCATTTCAATGATAAATTCAGCTGAGCTTCTTGGATCAATCTTACCTTTTGGATCTGGTGGATTAATATTACCGAAACCATCATCACCGTGCACAAAATGCGCGTACCCAGACTCTGGGCCAACCCATGGCATTGCTACACCTTTACAAACCGGTATGTCTAATTCCGCTAGTTCACAGAGTATGAGAGCGTTTTTGGCAGCCATAGTGACCGGCACATTGCCAAATACAGTTGTTAAACCTAGTACTTCAATTTCTGGCGATTGAAATGCGAAAAAAATCGCCATTGCATCATCAATCCCTGGATCGGTGTCTAAAATAATCTTGTGTTTCGTCATTTTCTGAGTTCCATTTTATCGATATCTGCACATGGCAAATATTCTTTTTTATTGTTAGTTCTTATCGCTTTTTAATTGTGATTTTTTAAAAATTGCTCAACTTCATTCACACTTGGAATTGAAGGAGCTGCACCGGCTTTCATGACAGCTAATGCTGAAGCGGCACAAGAATACTTGAGGGCATCGGCTATATTAGCGTTAGCTTGATATGCTGCAAGGAAGAAACCAATAAAGGTGTCGCCCGCCGCAGTTGTATCAAGCGCTTCAACTTTAAATGCTGGACAAAACTCTTCCTCATCTCCAGCTACAAACCATACCCCAGCTTTTCCTAGAGTCAGTAGTATCTTAGTATCGGGGTAGTTGCTTGTCAGGGATCGCTTGATTGCTTCGACATCAGCCTCTCCTGTCAACTGCTCAGCCTCTACCTCATTAACTATGAGTAAGGTAAGTTTGTTTAAAGGGAGTTGTTTTACCGAATCCGTCATTGGAGCAGGATTAAATGCAATATTTAGGCTGCGCTTATGCGCCTCTTCTATCACCGTATCAATGGCATTGGTTTCGTTTTGCAAAAGCACCCAATCCCCTGATTTTGCTTTGGCTAATGCGGTGGCAATATGATCATCGCTGAGCGTTTGATTCGCGCCACCAAATAAAATAATGTTGTTTTCTGCATCGGGTGTTACTTGGATTATGGCGTGACCTGAGGCGACATCACTCAACTCACGCACTAATTCACAATTCACGCCTGCTTCAACCATTTGATTCTTGAATGCACTGTCTGTGGCACCAATAGCACCAACGTGGAAAACTTGATTGTTTGCTTTTGCTAATGCAACAGATTGGTTTGCTCCCTTGCCACCTAAGATTGATTGGTAGCCGCTGGAGGATAGAGTTTCGCCGGGTTGTACAAAATGAGGAACAGAATACACGTGATCAATATTAATTGACCCAAAGTTAAACACCGCCATGGTTATACCTTGTAGAATCAAGTGCTGAAATTGAAATGGTGCTTCCCAAAATGTCGCCGTACATTTTTCGTCGTGTGCCGATAAGGACACGGTGGATGTATCTACATTACCTCAGGTTTCTCGATACGGGTCGAGCATACACAATAGTAATAGTGTCAACGTCCGAAGTTTTAAGCATCGGCAAGGAACATGAAATGCACTCGCAAACACCCCAGGAAGCATTGAACCCTACGAAGTTCGTTAGGGGCAGTAGATATTACATGAAATGAGCGATTGATTGAAGTGTTTCTCCGTACAGTTTGATTATCTTTATGCTTTTTTGTTTACATCTGTATGAAAGTTAAACGTAAAAATGTCGAAAAAATTTACACAAAAGCTAAATGTTTTTTTGTAATTTAGATAACTAATTGATTTTATGTGGTTTGTTTTGTTTGCAATGGCCTTTGCAAGAAAAATCAAAACAACAAAATAGAAGCAATTTAAAAAAAACGTAAGAAATTGACATAGGCAAATTTAATAATAATAAAATCTATGTCGAACCATGTTGAATTTAAGCCACCTACTGGGTGGCTTTTTTTTGTCTGTAATAGTTTGCAAGGCCGTGTGTTGAATATATCGGTGACGATTCCACTTTGAGCGCCTATTTGCTAACATGAGCGAATCATCGAAAAAAGGACAATTTTGTGTCAAATACCCCTACAGATTATGAAACTTTCTCTGCCATGCTTTCTCAAGAGAACATTATTGTGGATGCTGCCGAAGTACAAGGTATCTTATGTGGCATGTTAGCTGGCGGTATGACTGCTGACGATCAGTCTTGGATTGAAGCCTTAAGTGATGTTATCAATCAAGGTGATGGTTTTAGTGGAAAAGTGAAAACTCAAATCGTGGCGATGTTCAATGAGATTTGTCAGCAATTCGTTGATCCGGATTTTGCCTTAGCATTATGTTTGCCCGATGACGCTGCGCCAATCAATGATCGAGGCACGGCCTTGTTACAGTGGGTTCAAGGCTTTCTCTTAGGATTTGGCTTGCATCAAGCAGACCTAACTCAATGCTCGGCAGATGTAAAAGAAGGACTGGAAGATTTCACTGAAATAGCTCGCATGGATGAAGAAATGAGCGAAGATGAAGAATCAGAACAAGCCCTTTTTGAAGTGATGGAATACGTTCGCATTACCGCGATGCTGTGCTTCAATGAATTAGGTAAATCGCCTCTTGAATCAGATAACGAAAGCAACTCAGTTCATTGAGTCAGTAGCTCTTTAAAGGATTTCCCCTTAATATGACAATATCACTGTCAGAATTTCAACAGCGCCGCGCTCGATTATTAGCAAATTGCGCTCCCAATAGCATTTGCATCATAGCGGCATCATCCCTAGTAACGAGAAGTAACGATACCGAATATCCTTTCAGACAAGATAGCGATTTTTGGTATTTAACGGGTTTTAATGAGCCAAATGCGTTTCTAGTTTTATCAAATAAATCGATGCCTAATGCAGAACAAGCAACAAGTGCTTCACAACATTATTCAGCAGTTTTCGTGCAAGCGAGCGATGAGAATGCCGAAATATGGCATGGCAGAAGACTCGGTGTGGCAAAGGCTGCGAGCAAGCTTGGTACCGATGCCGCTTTTGATGCCGATGAGATTGATGATCTACTGGTGGACTTAATTGATGGTCACGAGCATATCTATTACTCGCTGGACGCCGAACCACGTGTAGATGCTACGATAACGATGGCCTTATCAGAATGTCGAAATGCACCAAAGCAAAGTAAAATTGCACCTTCCTCAGTGCATGATATTCAACCTGTTCTACATGAAATGCGTTTAATTAAATCCGAAGCGGAAATTGAGATAATGCAGCGAGCTGCAGATATATCCGCAATGGCGCATGTAAGAGCAATGCTTTTCAGTCAAGCCGGTAAATTCGAATACCAACTCGAAGCCGAACTTCATCACGAGTTTACTATGCAAGGTGCGCGTTATCCCGCCTATGGCACTATTGTAGGTAGTGGTGAAAATGCCTGTATCTTACACTATACAGAGAATGCTGATGAGCTTCGTAGTGGTGACCTCGTCTTAATAGATGCAGGGTGCGAACTGGCTGGTTATGCCGCTGATATTACTCGCACTTTCCCTGTAGATGGCCACTTCAGTCCTGTTCAAAAACAACTGTACCAATTAGTGTTAGATGCCCAAATTGCCGCACTAGCTTGCTTAAAGCCTGGAGGGACAATCTCTTCGGCGATGCTTGCCTGCGTTAGAGTGGTGGTGGAGGGCTTAGTGGAACTAGGTATTTTGAGCGGGTCTATTGAGGCGAATATCGAGAAGGAAACATGGCGTAAATATTTCATGCATGGCCTAGGTCATTGGCTTGGATTGGACGTGCACGATGTAGGCATCTATAAAATTGATGGAAAAGATCGACCATTAGAAATTGGCATGGTGATGACTGTTGAACCCGGGCTATATATACCAGCTTCAGCCAATGTCGATGACAAATATAAAGGTATCGGCATCCGCATAGAAGATGATATTGTGATCACTGCGGGCGGAAATCATGTAATGACAAGCAAGGTGCCCAAAGAAATCAAACAAATTGAAGCGTTGATGGCAAAATAAATGGCAAATTCGGACTATGACATAGTTATTGCAGGTGGCGGTATTGTAGGCTGTGCAGCGGCCTTGGCGCTGTCTAATGCAACCTCATATTCCATTGCAGTGATAGAAGCCTTTGAGACCGAAGCGAAAGCTGAAAATAATGAAAAGGTCAAAAAAGGTGAGTCGGCTAAAACAACAATCATGCACCCGAGTTTTGATGCTAGAGTTGTTGCACTCGCAAAAGAGTCCTTTAAACAATTAAACCAATTTGGCATCGGTTTGAATGAACAAGCTGTAGATTGTTGCCCAATAAAACACATTCACGTATCGGACCGAGGTCATTTAGGCCAAGTTCAACTGCAACAATCAAATAATCAAGATACTGAAGATGACCTTGGCTACGTCGTGTCACTGGCTGAGCTCGGTCAGCAAATGCTAGCGCAGTTGAAACACACAAATGTCGATTATCTTTGCCCAGAAAAAATTACTTCACTTGTTCGATCTCAGGACAAAACAGACTTACAACTTTCGAATAAAACGATAAGCGCAAAACTAGTACTTATCGCGGAAGGTGGGCAATCTCCATCACGAGAAATGTTTGGCTTATCGGCAAGTGTTGAGGAATACGCTCAATCCGCCATTATTGCTAATGTGATAACGCAGCTTCCTCATAACAATAGTGCGTTTGAACGCTTTACTTCGCAAGGGCCTATAGCACTGCTGCCAATGCAAACTGATGCCGGTAATCAGATGTCGTTGGTGTGGACTATCGATCAAGATAAAACTGACGATGTGATGGCGTTGGGCGAAGCTGAATTTTTAAACAAACTACAACAGTTATTTGGAGACAAATTAGGTCGTTTCCAAGCCGCATCAACGCGTTATGCTTATCCCTTGTCTCTAATGCAAGTAAAGCAATTTGCAGCCCATAGAGTGATTTGTTTAGGTAATGCCGCACAAAGCCTGCATCCGATTGCTGGGCAGGGTTTTAACCTTGGTATACGCGATATCAAAGGCTTACTTGATATACTGGCAGGCAAAGGAAAAGAGGCTGATCCTGGCGAGTTTTCAGTTATCAACGCATACAAAAAAGTGCGGACTCAGGATAAAGAGAGTGTTATTGCTGCAACGGATGCATTGGTAAGGGTCTTCTCTAATCAGTATTTACCCTTCACCATCAGTCGTAACCTAAGCTTGATTGCATTGAATCATAACTCGGCATTAAAAAATTCATTGGCAAGTTTTGCTATGGGAGAACGCTAAATGAGTGTCGTAAATGTTGATATTGCAATTGTTGGAGCGGGTATTGCTGGGCAAACCTTAGCGCTGGCACTGGCTCAGGATGATTTTGCAGTGGCAGTTATCGATGCCAATAAAATTTCTCAATCGATTAGCGATGAATTCTCTCCAAGGGTGAGCGCTATTAGTAAAACTAGTGAGCGAATATTCAAGAATGTGAATGCGTGGCAACATATTCATCGCATGCAAGCTTATACCGATATGCAAGTGTGGGAAGACCAAGCGTTTGGGCGCATTGCATTTTCGGCACAAGAAAACAAACTCGAGAGTTTAGGTCATATCATTGAGAACAATTGCATTACACAGGCCTTATTCGAAACGGCGAAGGATCAAGAGAATATCCAGTTTTTCAGCGGGGAGAAAATCGCTAATATAAACCGTAGCGATGAGCAGCAATTCATCAACCTAGAGAACGGTGACATGATTGCCGCGAAGCTTATTGTAGGTGCAGATGGTGGTAATTCTTTTGTTCGTAAAACTGCAAAGTTTGCATTGACGTTTTGGGACTATGATCACATTGCCATTGTCGCTAACATTGAAACAGAACGCCCACATGAACTGGTTGCACGACAAGCTTTTACACCAACAGGTCCTCTGGCTTTCTTACCTTTATCAACACCTAAGGCATGTTCTATTGTATGGTCTCAAGATACGCAAGAAGCTGAGCGCTTGTTAGGCTTGAGCGATGAAGAGTTTTGTAAGTCTTTGCAGGTCGCACTAGATAATCAACTCGGTAAATGTGACTTGTTAAGCAAACGCTTTAGTTACCCATTAAAAATGCAATACGCACAGCAATGGGTTGATAATGGGATTGTATTAGTTGGCGATGCCGCGCATACAATTCACCCCTTAGCTGGTCAGGGGGCCAATTTAGGTTTACTGGACGTGGCTACGTTGGCGCAGGAATTGGCTACGCTCAAACAAGCAGAAAAGGCATTTCATACTAAAAAAGCCTTGCGACCTTATGAGCGATGGCGCAAAGCCGAAGCGGCCAAAATGATTGCTACTATGGAGGGATTTAAACGTTTATTTAGCGGTAAAGACCCTGCTCTTAAGCTTGCAAGAAACTTGGGCTTAGCAACAGCAAACACACTTCCCCCCATCAAAAGCTTTTTTATTGAACAAGCAATGGGTAGCGCAGGAAAGTTACCTGAATTAGCTCGTTCGACTATTAAAAAGTAGTCCAAAACAATCGATAGCGGCTTGAAATAAAGCCGCGCATATCAAAACCTCGCAAAACAAATCGGCACTAAGAAATACAAATTCGATGCATATCGTTTATTTTTTTCGTGGAAAAAACTAATAAAAGTCATACGCTTAAAAAATAACCAGCAATAGCTTAAAAAATAAGCTTGCGTAATGCCTGCTTGACTCCTATATTTTTGAATAGTAGTTGTTAATTTTTGTTGTAAGCAACCGCCAAAGACATATGTTTAATTGCTTGTATCAAGCCGTCACAAGCCCAGCTAACTAGATGTTAATCATTTACAGGGAACGTGGTGGCAGACAATGCAACAAAGTGCTCAGATTCAAGTTCAAGGAATAGGTCAAGCAAATGTTCTTGCGATAGCAAAGCATCACGAGCTACTTGGCTTGAGTAAAAGATCCTGCATCGAACTTATCTTAAACGCCCCCAGTATATTCAAAACGAAACTCAATCGTGAGACCGCTGTACGCCTTTCATCTGCATTAGAAGATGTGGGCTTGCCTTGTCGTGTGCTGGACCAAACCAACCCAAACTTGAATGCATCCGCAAATGTAGAAACCACGCAAGATAAATATGAGATTGCAGCTTACATAAATGACTTCAGCGCGATAACGGAGTTTGCAAGCAAAATAGCAGCCTTCACCGGTCAATCTGGCGAAGAGGTCATTAAAAGCCTTTGCAATACTCCAGCAACTCTACTCGGTAATTTATCTGAAACCGTCGCAAATGAACTCGCTGAACGCTTCTCAATTGAGGGTGTTGATGTTTTGGTTTCGTGCCCGAAAAAAGCAAAATATACACTCGTCGCTTTTGCCTTAGATGACTTACAAAGTGTGCAGCAATACTACGCTCAATTGGGTATGACGAGGGAGCGCTCAAAAGAAGGCTTGATGCAGTGGCAAGCTCAAAACATTGATTTTGACAAAGCATATGGTGCTTGGCGTAAAGCAAATGAGTTTCATCTTCCGATTGTTCTGCAAAATCATGATTACATGCGCTTTGATGTTCGTTTATTGCCAACAGAGCAAAGCAATACGGCTACTCTAAACATAGAAATGTTAACTCCAATCCTCGCTGACATGTGTGGTATCCCGGCTGTCGTTCATGAAAAATTATTAGCAAATTTACCGATGCTTATTGCCCGATGTATCGATTGGGATCGTACTCAAGAATTACTCGCGCAATTGCATCAATGCGGCGTTAATGCCGAAGCTAACCTTATATCGAGTAACAGGTTTGATCTTAGTTTTCCTAATTGGGAAGAGAGTTACGCTGGGTTGTTAACGCAATTATGCCAAACCATTATGGGCAAGCAAATTCCTATAAAAATATCTAAGAATCAATCATTGTTACTTCCAGTTAATGCAAATTCACACCAAGCACTATGGCTGCAATACGAATGTAAACGTTCAAACATTCACTGCCTGTTAAGTCGAAGGTAAAGTGAAATGACGATGAAGAAAACACCTCAAGAAAATGTTAAACACACTGGTTTTCAAGAACCAAATCAGATGAGCGTGAAGCTTTATGACGTACTTGAGGAAGTTGCTAAGAAATTACGCTATAGCCGTTTCGATGAAGCAATCAAATTACTACAGATATTAATGCGAGCTAGTATGCAGCAGAACCTCGCCTTAGTTCTGCAAAGATACCTAGCTGAGTTATCGGTCGAGTGTATTGAGCTATCCGGCGACAACAAAACGGCGATGCAATATGTTGAACAGGCACTCAGCAATTACGAAGGAAAAGAATTGCAAAGTCCGGAAGCAAAAAAAGACAGAATAATTTTGATGCTTAAAAAAGCTTATTTGTTAATTAAGTTAGATGAAAAAGAGCAACTTCATGAACATTTAGCAATTTTAAATCAACACCTTATCGATAAAAAAACGAGAAAAATCCAGGCAATGTTGCAACGTATGCAATACCTCAACAGCGCCGCAGAGCAGTCAATTCTCGCGGAACAGCGGCAGTTAGGACTGTTTCAACTTTCTGAACAACTCAAGAAACAGGGCGCAGGCCTTGTATGCGGAGTGAGATAACATGAATTTTGATAATCAAGTAGCACAAATGACGCCTGGGCAGGCTTTAATGGATGTCCCTATACCCAAGCTCATTGAAAACACGGCAAAGGCGATTGCTTCAGCACAATACGAATTAGATTCATCATCCGTTCGTGCGGCAACATTGCTGAGTGAAACGCGCATTACATTCAATGATGCAGATGGCACCTCGCGTGAGCGAACATTGTTAGAGCTAGGCTTCATTCCTCAGTTTTATCATTTCACTGAAACCGAGATGGAATTTAAAGTAACGATATCCGTCAGGGTTGAGTCAGGCATCGATTTTGGTTTAGAAGCGGGCTTGGGTACTGAAGAATCAGCGGGTCTACCTGTTGCCTTTGCGGGCACCATATCGTTCGACTTACATCATAAGTATGAATTTGATATGGAAGCCGTATCACGCATAAAAACAACGATGCGAAGCATACCGCCTCCTCAAGCTTTTCTGGAGGCCTTGCGCCAGCATGCTAGTTCTGGAGGTGGCAGCATTGAAGCACCTGAGCCGCCCGAGCCAGCGGTTGAAGAGCCTGATCCGCCAGCACCAGGACCTGAGCCAGAACCAGAACCAGAGCCTGAACCCGAGCCAGATCCGGAATAGGATGTAAATTATGTCTGAAGCGAAAGTCATGGCCTCATTGGAGCAGTCACCGCTACCTTCTTTGCTAAATCAGCTGGGAGGCGCAATTGCTGGGGCACAACGAGCGTTAGATCTCAATTCAATTCATATGGCGATGCAACTGGGTGATGCTGAGAATCATGGGGTGGATGTCGATAATGAGAAAAAATCCTTAATTGAATTGGGCTTTGCGCCAGTTTTCTATCACTTTACTGAAGCCACTATAGATATCCGTGTTTCGTTGTCGACATCAACGAGCACTGAGGCGAGTTTATCGACATCTGCTACCGTTGGTGGTGCAGTGTATTTTGTCATGTTTGCTGCAACGGTAAGTGCGTCGTTCGCCACAAAATACAGTTTTAAATCAGAAGCAAGTAGCTCGATAGTTGCTCGCATTTCCTCAATCCCGCCGCCAAATGCTTTTCAAAACTGGCTGGCAAGTCGCCAAGCTACTGCGAACAACGATGCAGAAGGCGACGAAAGCTAAACACAAATTTAATTAACAGTGAAAAGGAGTTACATCTATGTCACTTGCTAGAAACTTAGGTAGAGATCTACTCAATGTCCCGATGGGGGAAATGATAAGCAGTATGGCGCTGGCTATTGCAGATGCTCAATACGACCTTGATTCCGCTAGTATTCGAGTTGCTCAATTGATGGGCGGCCGCATGCCAGTATTTGATGACGAGGGTAAGCAAACTGGAGAAGAAGATACTCGTGTGTACTTCGGTCTTAATGACGACGGCGCTCCACAAAAAGTAAGTATGTTAGAGCTTGGCTTTTCACCTACTTTTTACCAATTTACGAACAACATCATTGAAGTGAAGATCGCAATTAAGATGACTTATGATCGTGAATATACACATACGGTGAATACCGTGACCAATTCTAATAAGAAGCGTAACCGCGGCATTTTCAGCATTTTTGGCGCAAGAAATAGCACCACCACGCGCACAACCACAGTTGACGCTTCCTATTCCAGCAAATACAGCTATAGCGCGGAAGGTAGCAGCTTGTTGAGATGTAATTTAGTGCCTATTCCACCGCCTGCGATTTTTGAAGAGCGGGTAAGAGACTTATTTGAAAGCGATGAAGATGATGATGCATAAGCGTTCGCTATAAACAGGAGATAAATCATGCCTAGAGTAAACATAGGTAGAGAACTCAGTGATGTGCCATTTGGTGAGATGATCACAAGTATGGGGCTTGCTATAGCCGAAGCTCAATACGCAATGGATGAGACAGGCTTGCGTTTAGCACAGATGATGAGTGGCGAATACGAAACTGTTGAGTTTGACCCTGAAACGGGGGAGAGCGAAGTTGTCACACACAAGTCGATGGTGAAGTTTGACGGCGAAGAAATGTCGCTCATCGAGCTTGGCTTTACGCCAACCTTCTATCAATTCACTGAAGCAACCATTGAGATAAAGATATCCATTAGCTTTAGTGAATCGAGTGAATTTGAGCGTAAGCGCAGTACAAAAACTGTTTCGGCTGGCGCTATTGGTTTCGGGTTTGGCGGTTACGCGAAAGCTAAAACAACCTCCGTAAGTGCGCGCTATGCCAATAAATACAACTACTCAGCTGAAGGGTCTAGCCTGATGCGGGCGAAAATAATGCCGATACCTGCACCGTCTATTCTGGAAGAGCGCATTCGTGCCATTATCGAGAAAAACAAGCCGGCTGACGGCGGTTAGACGAGCTATGTGATGTCTGATAATTATCTCGACTGGACTTCTTTATTAGAGAAGGAGGATAAGCCATCTGAGCCTGCTATTGCAGTTGACTTCGTTAAGCAGCCATCAAGCGAACAAGCTGAATCTGCAAAAGAGCTAAGTGAATTGCTGCAGCGGGATGATGTGTCCGAGCAAGTAAAAGAGTTAGTGAAGGAGCACATTGAATTAAAGCAAAATTTGGATTCCCTTACAGGAAAAGCGCCTGCTGAAGACAATAAAAATTGGAATGAACAGCGATTTGGGTTTCCACAACATACAGTCCAAAGCCGTATTAAGGATCGAAAGCGAGTGCGTTATGAAGAGCGCCTGCGGATGCTAGATAAACGCAGACTTGAGAACGCTAAATTGGGTGAAAAGCAAGTCTTACGAAATGAACAGTTGAAGCAAGAACGCTTGCGCGATTTAGCAAACCAGCGTTCCCTAGCGAAAAGCAAAACGCTGGAGGCTGAGCTGCAATCAACGTTTCGAAAGAATGAGCAATTAGCGAAACAGAAAGCTAAGGAAAAGGAAGAGCAGCAAAGGCTAGAGTTGCGACAAAGACAACGCTTAGCAAGCATCATGAAAACACATCAAGAGCAAAAGGAAGTATTTGAAAACTTACAAAGGAGCAACACACGAAAGGGCTTACTTCAGAGCAGCGTTAGAAGCGAAATTGAGGAAAGACGCGCCCACGAAGAAGTGTTGGACAATAAGCGCCAAACATTAATCGAGCAAAGCAAAACAACAAAACGTGAAAAGCTAGAGCAAGAGCGCATTGAACAACGAAAGCGAGAGAGTTTAACTCAGGCAAGACTGAATAAACTGAAAAGGAATGCCCAACTCTCTCAGCAGGAACTTAACAAGAAAGAAGACGCATTAAGAAATTCACGTCAAATGCGTCGACAGGAAATCAATCAACAGGAGCGAGAGGCCCGCCGCAAAGCAGAAGCCATACAAAGGCGTCGCGAACAACGGGCCGAATTTGATAAATAAGGAATTGAAAGAATGGCTGACAACATTAAAACAGGTGAGAATCTCGATGATTTCTTAATTAATTTGGCCGACGGACTTGCACAAGCCCAGAACCGCCTTAATCGCTCGCCTGTCTCAAATGCAATGGGTCAGGAGACCATGATTTATCATATTCCAAAGATGGAATTTGAATTACATCTGGAGATGACTGCCACGCAAAGTAGTGAAGGGAGCAACAAGTCGCGTTTAAAGTTTTTACCCAGTGGCAAAACAACAACTAATCAAAGTGAAAGTGCCAGTAGTATTATTAAAGGTACGATGATTGCGACACCAGCCGGTGCTGGGTTGCCCATGCCGAAGTTAACAATAAGTGCTAGTAAAACGACGGCGCGAAACGCAAAAGTGGTAGTGAAAGGCTTCACTTCCGACGGAAACCCGATGTTTGGCGCTTCGGTCGAACTTAATGTGGATAGAGAGTTGTCGAGCAAACTCAATAAACAAGAGGGGCGGGCACAAGAACTAAAGCCAGGTACTCAACTGAGCTTGTCGGAAGTCATATTGAATGAGCAAGGGGAAGCGGAGGCTAATCTCGTCATCTCAGCCCAAGAAACGAAGGGCAACCTGATTGCAATCATCGCTGATTTTTCAAGTGCGACTGAAACCTTACTGTTCAGATTTGAATAAGGGACAAAAATCATGCCGATTACTATAAAAGCGACTTTAATAAACAATAACGATAAAAAGCCCATTGCGAACACATCGGTTGCGCTATTTTTCTATCAACATATTCGTGGCAGAGTTCGTCCAGTGCAGGTGGCGAAAGGCACAACCAATGTTAAAGGCCAGGCTTCATTCACGTCTAGTACTGAAGTCGGTGGTTTTCTACCAAGGGTCTTGTTAAAAGCGATTGTAAACAACAAGTGGCAAAATCTTACGGCTTTACCAAAAACCTATACAGCTGCGTTGATTGACTTTGGTTCAGTCAATATCAATACAGTACAAGCAGTCAGTGTTGGTAGCATGCGTTTTTTCGGTATGGCAAACATGACAGCAGCGAAGCCCGCGGCGGCTGTGGATACGAATAAAATAAAGTTAATTGAAAACGAAAAAACAGCTTTAGCCCTACAACTGAAAACAGTGAACGAAGAAAAGGCGAAACACTTGGCCGAATTAAACCTTAAAAAGAAAGAGGTTGAAAAGGTTCAAACAGAGAAGAAAGCACAACAAGAGAAAAACAAAACTTTGGCTGAACGTTTAGCTGCAAGTGAAGCGCTAAAAGAGACGCAACGAAAAGAGCTACTGAGCGTGCGTGCCGATTTAGCTGGACTAAAAGGTAATGCAACAATTAAGCCTGGAATTGAAAGCCTTGCTCCTGGCAAAAACCCAAAACTCGCTACCACAAGCATGAAAGCCGAGGCGGTATACATGCAAGCCGTTAAAGCCGTTAATAAGGCGGATGAGAAAGGTGAAAGTGAAGGCCGCTTTCGCATTAGTGATGTGAAAATGACATTAAAAGTATTATCAGGCGAAAAAGAGGATGAAGTTAGGCTAATTAAAAACGCCAACGAGTTCAAAGTTATTCAGCCAGAAATGCTGTCGGTTATAGAATTCAATTTAGCAGACCGCGGTAACGCTAGACCGAGCGCTGGCGAGGCAAACGATGCGCCGGTATCGAAAATGCCAAAACTGACTGGCTATACGGAATCCATGGCGTTGCGCAAACTGTCAGAAATTGGACTGCGAGCGAGCGTTTATCAACAACAGCTCAGTCAGGAACAAATTGAAAAGCAACCTAATCTCGCAGGGCAGGTAATTCAGCAGCATCCAGCCTCAGGAAAAAATGTGACTAACCCAAATGATATCTCACTTATCATCGGCGTATTCTCAGGAGAATCGTAAATGGCTTCTAACCCACTATCGCAAGTACTTTCTGCTCCATTGGGCGACATCATCTCAGAAATGGGAATGGGGATTGCTCAGGCGCAGTATGCTATAGACGCGAAAACAATTGAAAATATGAAGATGATATATTCGCTCGAAGACGATGTCGTTAAGGAGTTGCGCAATATCGGATACCGTCCTAGTTGGTACGTCATTCCCGAAGCACATGCCGAAATTAATATCGCGCTCACTGTTGGGCAAACAAACACTCGCTCCGGTACAAGAAAAACTCAGTTATTTGGTGCGACCGTGGATGCCAGCTATCAAAATCAATACGACTATAAAATGCAGGCTAGTAGCACCTTAAAAATTAAATTTGCCCCTGTGCCAGCGCCGGTACAAATGGACAGCATGGAAATTGTGCCGAACATTATTGGCATGAGTTTCGCTTCAGCAAAAATTATTTTAGCGCGTTTAGGACTTGAGTTCACAAGCCCTGCGAGCATGAAAGACAATACGGTTATCACAAAAACCACCCCAGCAGCCGGTGAATTTATTGAATCTGAAACAGCGATAGCCTTGAAATAGTGCAAGTGCTTTTTAGTACTTATTAATGGGGAAAAATAATGTCATCAAGCGGAAGAAGAATATCGCAAGTTATGCGACAAATCGCGAGTAATCAAAACGCACCAGCAGGAAGCGGATTTGGCTTACCTAGCCCTATTGCCAGAGGTTTGGGAAGAGCGGGTGAAATTTCTAGTATGAACAGTAGCTTACCCAACCAATCAGGTTTCGGGCAGATGTTGGCTTCGCTTCAATTGCTTCGAAATATGCCCAATATCAACGTTGGTGAACTCAGTAGCTTGGTGGGGCAATCGCAAGACTTACCTTTAAGAGGTGATTTAAGCGAACCGGATTTAAGTGAATTTGATACTGATGATATCGACGAAGATGATGACTCTGATCCAGAACCTGATCCTGAATGAACGGCTAGGATGGTCCTAATAGATGGTCCCAGTAAGGAAAAATATTTATGTGCGAAACACAAGAGTGTCCAATCACCGAAGAGGATGTTTATAGCCCTGGCGCAGACATAGCGAGTAATTTGGTTTGCTTAGGAAATGGCGTAAACGAATCTGAAATTCTTAATCAGCAAATGGAAGCGGTCAGGAATACAGAGGGAAATCCAAGTACTCATGTCGCGGGTGTTTATTTGCATTCAGTGCCTTATCGACAAGGTTCATTGGCTTTGGTTAGAGTCGAGTTATCAGAGTTTCCACAGACGACCATCGGTGAGCTTGCAACCGCCTTACAAATGGAACGACGTCAAGTGTTCAATTATATTTTGAATTGGCACCAAGGACCTAATAGACACGTTATCGACTACCTTTACCGGAGCATTATCAACGGTAATGAGACTGATAGGGCGCAAAAAATTCTAACATTAAGAGATGTAATGAATGGCTCGCCAGATGAAAATATTCCTCGTTATCATCGTTGGCGTTTGCCTAGAAGGCAAAATAGAAGAGTGCTGCTTCCTCGTTCTCCAGAGTTTCAAGAGTCTGTCGTGAATCGTCGAACTGCATTGGTGACTGGTCGTGTAACTGGCGCGATAGGGCGTTTAGATAGTGCTTTAGACGTGGTGCTGGAGGTTGCTCGAAACTTGAGCCGCATAAGCGAGCGCTGTGGTGAGCTGTTGGTGCCATATCAACAAGAGGCTGGCATTATCAATGTAATGCATAATTTTATGGCGATAGCAGAACGCACGCCTGCATCCTCAATTGATAGTAGTGATTACAACACGCTGCAAGCAAAAATTGTCGCGCTTAAAGATGAAGCGCATGACAAGTTCACTTCAGAACCAACACAGACTATTGCTCAGCAACAACGCCAAATAAGAAACTTAAGTAATAGCCTGTACGAACATCTACAAAATCCAGATAGTGAGTTAAACCAAGCGATTGCTGCGATTGTAGCGCAAGAAAATACTGTACTACCAAGCTATATCAACGAAGCATGCCAAAAATTAAGTGGTTGCTATCGCGTGTTATGTCGCAGTCGTCGTGGGGAAGACTTTATTCGCAACGGCTTAATGCCGGTATTGGAATTTATTGCTCAACAAAATGACAATGAGCCAACGCAAGCTACCTTTGCACGTTTTCGGACTGGTATTGGCGCTGCTGCCGCGTGGTTGAGCTATATCCCTACGATTGCTGGGAATTTACCGGGCCCACCTTCCTTGTTAATGGTTGCAATTGAGTCATCTATTTCCATCACCATTAAAATTGGGGCAGGTCAAAGAGCATTCGCTTTGTTATTCCAAAATAATGCGAGCACGACTTTGGGTCGTTTGTTAGGCGTCACCGACGACAATATGCCTGCATTCTCAAGAATGTTAAGAACTTCTGATGCTAATGAGTTGATGACATGGCGCGCAAGCCTTAAAAGAGGAAGTTCCAATATAGTAAATAGCGAAGTGATGAACTCGCCCGGGTGGGGCGTGTTTATGTCAGTCGTTAGTGGGTTTCTATTCCTAAACGCTGTTTGTCAAGCAAGTCAATGGAATGAAGCAAGTATTAGCACGCGAATACGGCTCGCCGCAGATGTCGCTGGCACCGCAGCAAATACGCTTTTGAGTGTGGGTGTCGCCATGCGTAATAGTGGGCGAATTGCTCAACTGGCACCTGGAGCTTCATTAAGTAATCGCTTAGGGTTGTTTGCGGCAATTGCAGCAACGGTGTCGAGCAGTGCTGTACTTTATGAAGAGTACAACACTCAAGACTACACAGGCGCAACTATTGCCTTTATTGGTGTCGCAAGCGGATTGTTAGCTGTAGCAGGTTGGTTGGCAGTTATGGGGGTTATCACCTCTTGGGCTGGAATTGGGGAGGTGTTACTAGTCTTATCATTTGTACTCGCCATAGTCGCCGGTGTGCTAAGTTGGATTACCGGTGACACAAATAGTGACGCACTATTCGAAGCCTTGGTTCAAAACCTAAAAGAGCAACCTAAGTTTAGTCGTTTTTGCAGAAATGGAAGCGGTCATGGTGGTGTGCTCAATAGGAAGTTTCTTGAAGTTGAGCTTTACCATCATTCAGTGGAAATTCAAGACATGACGAATGCTGCTAGACCAGCATTAGAGGCATTATTTGGTATCGACCAGATCACTGATCGTTCTAATAGAGAATCTATGCAAGAAGCTATCGATAGCGTTATTGCTTAGCGTTAGCTTGCAAAAAGAAGTGCCTTGTTTTGCTTTCAATGTGAGTGCCACTGCCGACGAGCTAAGGAACTAGCTCAACGAAACGACAGTGGCAATACGATGTATGGCTAATTAATAGCTTTGTTAACTATTAACTTCGCTACTTGCTCGGCTCCGTTACTTGCTCTCTTTCGCTGCTTTGACCATTACTTTTACGTCATTTAATAGTGCTTTGGCATCATACACAATGCCATCTTTGATGGTGTAATCAACGCCACCACGGTTAGTAGGCTGGTTGTTCTCATCAAGTTGATAATGACCTGTGCCATAAAGTACCTTGAAGTTGCGTAATGGGTTTTCTTTGATTATGACCATGTCGGCTAGCTTGCCAATACTAATCGAACCAATTTCATCGTCCATGCCGAGTGCTTGAGCGCCATTTAAAGTTGCTGCTTGGATCACT
Organism: Glaciecola sp. MF2-115; assembly: GCF_047250385.1. Classification (NCBI taxonomy): domain Bacteria; kingdom Pseudomonadati; phylum Pseudomonadota; class Gammaproteobacteria; order Alteromonadales; family Alteromonadaceae; genus Glaciecola; species Glaciecola sp. MF2-115. The sequence goes on along the minus strand of NZ_JBLBVM010000041.1, from coordinate 18,816 downwards.
TCATAAGGATTGAAGCCTGCCTCACGCAAAAGCTCTAACTCGCTAATGTAACCAAAGCCGTATATCTTATAAATGTAACCCGAGTCAGACCCTGTAGTCACGCGACCGCCGTTGTTTTTAAAGTCATTTAGAAACTGCATCCAAATACGGTAGTTTTCTTTCCACGCAATTTCTTCATCAGTGGTCCAATCAAACCAGTAAGAACCGTGTGCATAACGACTTGGTGTAAAGAAATCCCAAAGAGTCGGCAGGGTATATTCATCGTGCCAATCAGCATTGCGCTCACGCATCAAGTCACGGCTAGCTTGGTATATAGTCATCGTTGGGTTAATAGTGAAATCTAACTCGATAAGTTCATCACGCACTTCATTCCATTTATCCGAACCGAAGGGTGCAGCTTGTTTCCATAATTTACCTGCTTCTGAGAATCGGTCTTGTTCGTTGTTATAGTTGTAAGTTGCAGGGTAATTTTGAATGACTTGCTCTTCAAACAGCGCCTCTGGCAATCCATACCAATGTTCCATTGTGGTTAGACCTAGTCTAGCTGAATCGACAACATTCATGCTCATCACGTTTAGTTGCGCATGATGCATCATCGTACCTAAGTTTTGTTTCTTCGCTTCATCAAAAGCGGCTTTCATTACTTTAGGCGTTGCGCCAAAGAACTTGATACCTTTTGCGCCTTGCTTGGCTGCTTTCTTCACCCACTCGCGTGCTTGTTTGGCTGTATAAATGGGCTTATCACTGCCCATTCCAAAGCCTAAATAGGGAACAATTCGTGGTGCTACGATAGTGTTCTTTTCACTACGTTTAACGTGGTCAAGTACCCAGTCCAAACCGTTGAAACTACCCGGTTCGCGCACAGTAGTAATACCGTGACCTAACCATAATTTAAATACATACTCGGCAGGAATGTTGTCTGCAGAACCTCCAATGTGACCGTGCATATCAATAAAGCCCGGCATTACGTAGTAACCAGGGAGAACCATTTCTTTGTCGCCGTCACGCAATTCAGGACGATTTTTTGATTTAATGGGTACGCCTGGGTGACCTACATCGACAATTCTAGTAATACGGTTTTTTTCGATCACGATGTCGACAGGACCGCGTGCAGGAGCGCCTTCACCATTCACAATAGTTACTGCCCGCAAAATGAGTCGATTATATGGACCATCTCCTTCACTGGATTGTTTGTTTGGCGCAGAGGCTCCGGGCGCTGCAAATGCTGTGCTTACACTTAGGCTTAATGCCAAAGAAAGAATGCCAGCAATAACTGCTTTGTATGAAAAGAGAGACGTAAATTTAGTTGTCATGGTTCCCTACCTTTTTATTGTTTTTGCTAGTATACGACGAAAAGGCTGAATGGTCATGACAAGTTCTAGAGCCTCTTTTCCTTGCTTATTATCCTATATTTGGCGTATATTTTTGTTTCACTTGAAAGCCATTATCAGTAACTGATCAGTATTAAAGCTGATTTTGCTAGTTTTTTGCACTGTACTTTAGGTTCGTTGCTAGCAATTTTTGCGTTTCTCTTGTGCAAAAATAATTTCGTTTTTAACAAATTTATTTCATTTTCCTCTACAGTTACATATTAACAAGGATGTTTACATGCTTCTCAATAGCAGATATTTTTTAATAATCTTCAGCTTATTTTCTCTACTTTCAATAAACGGCTGTGCAACAAAACACGTCCATGAAACAGCATTAAGAGACGAGGTTTTCACCCTTGCTTTTGCCTCGTGTGCTCGCCAAGATCAGCCTCAGCCTATATGGAACGAAATTGCTAAAGTTAATCCTGAGGTGTTTTTGTATATTGGCGACAATGTTTATGCTGACGTGTATGAGGTTGATGGTAAAAGAAGAATGCAACCTGTTAATTCAAAGGCTCGCTTTGAGGCTGCATATGCAGAGGCCAATAGCATTCCTGAGTTCGCGGCATTCAGAGCCCAAGTTCCGATGATGTTAGGCACTTGGGATGATCATGATTATGGGAAGAATGATGGTGGAAAAGAATTCGTATTAAAGAAAGAAAGCCAAGAAGCTTTTTTAGATTTCTTTGAGTTTGCAAAAGATGACCCAATTCGCCAGCAAGAAGGCATTTACCATTCTCGAATCGTTGAGGACGCGGGACGTAAAGTTCAAGTGATCATGCTTGATACACGTTACCATCGAGACGAGTTAGTGAAAAATCCTGCAGGAAGGCCCCAAAACAAAGGACCGTATTTGGTAAACCAAGATACAAGCTCTACGATACTGGGTGAAAAGCAATGGCAATGGTTGGCGCAAGAGCTAGAAAAACCTGCAGATGTACGCTTTATTGTGACCAGCATTCAAATCGTTGCATACGAACATTCATGGGAAGGTTGGGGATTGTTCCCGCATGAACGTGATCGCATGTATCAACTAATCTCAGATAAAAAAGCGAATGGCATCGTATTTATCAGCGGTGATCGTCATCTAATGGAAATTTCAAAAGATGAAGGTCAACTTGGGCATAGTGTGCCTTACCCAATTTGGGACTTCACTTCTAGTGATATCACTCGCAATTTTTCTGTGGTAAATGAAGATAATAGCTTCAGACAAGGTGCCGTTGTGCGTGACACTAATTTTGGTGAAATAATTGTAAATTGGGCTGACAATACGCTTGATTCAAATATTGTTTTAACAGCTAAAGATCGCAATGGTGATGTGTTGAACCAACAAATCCTTAAATTGCGAGATTTACAGTTGTAGTTTGTAAACATAGAAAGAAGGTTAGATGTAGCTTGTTTCATATCTCCTTCATTTATCCCTTTTAGGTAATTCTTGACCGAATATAGTCTGACAAGGTTTTGCTAACTTGGGGATGCTGTGTATCTTGGTTAAACAAGCAAATTTTAATTTTACCTAACGGCGGCAATCGTTTGTTTTTGAGAATCTCGAGCTCTGGCGGTACGCTACTTTTTGCTAATACCGTAACACCAAGACCTTGTTTGATTGCGGCGATAAGTCCATATAAATCGGCATTGGTATAGCTGATTTTCCATGCATTGGTTTGTTGCTTTAACTGCTGAATAACGCGTGAACGATATACGCAGCCATCTGGCGCAAGCACGAGTGACAAGTTGCTGGAGTTAAGCGCTTGTTTTGCATCGCCGACCCAAACTAAATCATCCTCAATGAGCAATTCGCCTTCCATTGGTTCTTCTGGGTTTACGAGGGCCAAAATTAGGTCGAAGTCTTTTCTGTTGTTGGCGTTTAGCAAATGTCGACTCAGCGCTGAGGTAACGTCAAGGGATACATCAGGGTAGCGAACGCTAAATTCGCCAACAATACTCGGTAATAGTCTGGTGGCAAATTCTCCTGGAATGCCAAGCCTTAGGCGACCTCGTAGTTGCCCATCTTCTAAACGACGAAATACGTCGTCATTAATCGCAAGCATTTGCTTTGCTTGGTCGTAAAGCCATTGGCCATCGGCGTTGGCTTGGTAGCGCTGTCCGACTTTATCGAAGAGTTTCTTTCCGAGTTGTCCCTCTAGCTTTTTAATTTGCAGGCTGATTGCGGGTTGCGATCGACCGAGCAATTCGCCAGCTTTGCTATAACCGCCAAGTTCGATGATGCTGACGAAGGTGCGCAGGTTGTCTAGTGATAACTGTTTCATTTGCTTCTCATGTTGTTCTTTTCCGAAATCTCGTCACCTTTTTTAAACTCGTTTAGTGCATCTATTCCGAACCCCAAGTGCTGGCTTTGAGGGCTAAAAAGGCGCTGCGAGCACGTCCGTGTGGCGCTTGGCAATCGGCGTCCTGCCGATTGACACTTTTTAGCCCTCAAAGCCAGCACTTGGGGTTCTAGTTTTGTGCGCTGGCGTTTGGTTTCGTTTCTTCGAAATTATTTATTTGTTTAAATTTTTATTATCAGCAGTTCAAATGCATTCGCTATAATACATTTAAAAAACAAATGTATCCATTAGGACTTTTAATTGGATATTCTGCTATTGCATTTCTATACTTTGCTCATTGTTTTTTAATTAGAGATACTGCAAATGAATACAACGGCACTTCATGGCGCTCACATCAAAGCTGGCGCAAAAATGGTTGATTTTTTTGGTTGGGATATGCCAATCAATTATGGTTCACAAATTGAAGAGCATAATGCTGTTCGTCAAGATGCTGGTATGTTCGATGTATCTCACATGACAATTGTTGATGTTGTCGGTCCTCAAGCGAAAGAATATTTACGTTACTTGTTAGCAAATGACGTTGAGAAACTTCAGGTTAAAGGTAAAGCTCTTTATAGCGGCATGCTGAATGAAGAGGGCGGTGTTGTTGATGATCTTATCGTGTATCACTTCGAGTCAACTAACTATCGTTTAGTGGTAAATTCTGCGACTAAAGAAAAAGATTTAAATTGGTTGAATAAAATCGCTGATGGCTTTGATGTTTCTATTAATGAGCGTGATGAATTCGCTATGATTGCGGTGCAAGGGCCAAATGCTCAAGCGAAAGCGCAAAGCTTATTCTCTGCAGCTCAAAAAGAAGCGGTCGCGGGTATGAAGCCGTTCTTTGGCGTGCAGGCGGAAGATTTATTCATTGCTACTACAGGCTATACGGGTGAGGCAGGCTATGAAATTATGGTCCCTGTTGCACGCGCTGAAGAATTTTGGGACAGATTATTAGCGGCAGGCGTTGTTCCTTGTGGTTTGGGTGCTCGTGATACTTTGCGCTTGGAAGCAGGTATGAACTTGTATGGCCAAGATATGGATGAAACTGTTTCTCCTTTAGCGGCAAACATGGCTTGGACTGTTACTTGGGAACCTGCTGATCGTGATTTCGTGGGTCGCAAAGCATTAGAAGCGCAAAAAGCTGCGGGCCATGACAAGTTAGTAGGCTTGGTAATGACTGAAAAAGGCGTACTTCGTGCAGGTCTTAAAGTAATTACTTCGAATGGTGAAGGTGTTATTACTTCAGGTACGTTCTCGCCAACGCTAGGTTACAGTGTAGCGATGGCTCGTGTTCCTGCAGGCACTGAAATTGGAAGTACCGTTGAAGTTGAAATGCGTAAAAAGTTAGTGACAGTGAATGTCGTAAAAGCTGGCTTTGTTCGTAACGGTAAAAGCGTTTTATAAGCAATATCTATAGACTGCCAGTTTTTTAGCTGGCAGTTCTTTTAAAAAACTATTGATCGTTCATTGAAACGTGCTCAATATGGCACAGCCAAGAACAGACATTAATTATTTAACAACAGTTAGGAAAGATTATGAGCAATATACCAACAGATTTACGTTATGTTAGCACTCACGAGTGGGTTCGTTCAGAAGGTGACGGTATCTTTACTGTAGGCATCACTGAGCACGCACAAGATTTGCTTGGCGATATGGTGTTTGTTGATTTACCAGACGTTGGCGATGCAGTTATCACTGGTGATGACTGTGCTGTTGCAGAATCTGTAAAAGCAGCGTCAGATATCTACGCGCCACTTACGGGTGAAGTGATTGAAGTTAACGAACAGCTAGAAGACTCACCTGAGCTAATCAACTCTGATGCTTTTGGCGACGGTTGGTTGTTTAAAGTCAAAGCTGAAGATCCAGCTGAAGTTGAAGGATTGATGGACGCTGAAGCATACGGCGCTTCAATCGACGAAGATTAATATTCGCTTCAGGCTATTTGTGATGTGAGTTGAAGTAACTCACTTTCAAGCTAATAGCCACAGCTTTTCATGCTCAAACCGAGCTTCCACACTTTGTTTAATGACATTGTGAGAAGTTCGGCTTTCTTATTTTTAAATTTTTGTTTTTAGGTCGCTTGTTTATGAATAATTCAAATACACCCGCTTCGTTGTTGGAACTTGAACAACCAAACGATTTTATCCGCCGCCATATTGGTCCAGGCAAGGGTGAGATGGAAGAGATGCTGACCTTTGTTGGTGCTGATTCACTTGACGATTTGATGAAGCAAACTGTTCCTGCTGGTATTCGTTTACCTGAGCCATTATCAATTGGTGAAGCGAAAACAGAGGTTAACGCTTTAGCAGAGCTCAAGGCTGTTTCGAAGAAGAACGTGATCAATCGTTCGTTCATCGGCATGGGCTATAGCAATACTCACACTCCTAACGTGATTTTACGAAATGTGCTTGAAAATCCAGGTTGGTATACAGCGTATACTCCTTATCAGCCAGAGATTGCGCAGGGTCGTTTGCAGGCCATCTTGAATTTCCAACAAGTCACCATTGACTTAACAGGCCTGCCTTTGGCATCGGCATCTTTGCTTGATGAAGCAACCGCTGCAGCTGAAGCAATGGGTTTGGCAAAACGTGTTTCTAAAAATAAAAAATCAAATAGCTTTTTCGTATCAAACGGTGTTCACCCGCAAACACTCGACGTAGTTGAAACACGCGCAGAAATGTTTGGGTTTGAAGTCATCGTAGGCGACGCTTTCGAAGCTGCTCAACATGACGTCTTCGGTGCATTGTTACAATACCCAAGCTCGACAGGTGAGATTAAAAATATCTCGAAAGTGATAGCTGACGTGCAAGCCAATAAAGGTATTGTTGCGGTTGCATCTGATCTGATGGCATTAACCATGTTAACACCTCCAGGTGAGCTTGGTGCCGACGTTGTTCTAGGCAGTGCTCAACGTTTTGGTGTGCCAATGGGATACGGTGGTCCACATGCTGCATTCTTCGCAACACGAGACGAATACAAACGTTCTTTGCCAGGTCGTATTATTGGTGTTTCAAAAGACACCCGCGGTCGTCCAGCATTGCGCATGGCATTACAAACGCGTGAGCAACATATCCGCCGCGAAAAAGCGAACTCGAATATTTGTACGGCTCAAGTACTTCTTGCGAACATGGCCTCGTTCTACGCGGTATACCACGGTCCAGTTGGCCTAACGACCATTGCAAATCGCATGCATCGTTTTGCTGATATCTTAGGTGCTGGCTTGGTAAGTAAGGGTATTGAATTAGCACATGACACTTGGTTCGATACACTGACTGTAAAAGTGCAAGATAAAGAAACAGTATTAGAAAAGGCTCTCGCCAAAGGCATGAACTTAAGAGCCGATCTTGAAGGCAGTGTGGGAGTCAGTTTAGATGAAACGACCACTCGTCAAGACATCCTAGATTTGTTCGAAGTCTTCTGTGGCGAAGGTCACGGTTTGGATCTTGAAGCTTTAGATCAGCAAATTATCGAAAACGGTTCAAGTTCTATCCCTCAAGACTTGGTTCGTACAAGCGCATTCTTAACGCACCAAGTATTTAACAGCTATCATTCAGAAACTGAGATGTTGCGTTATATAAAATCACTTGAGAATAAAGATTTAGCACTAAACCACAGCATGATTTCTTTGGGCTCTTGCACAATGAAGTTGAACGCTGTTGCGGAAATGATCCCGGTAACATGGCCTGAGTTTGGTCAACTGCACCCATTCGCGCCAGTTAACCAAGCACTTGGTTACAAGCATATGATTGATGAGCTGAGTGAATGGTTGATAAATATTACAGGTTACGACTCGCTTTCAATGCAACCAAACTCTGGTGCACAAGGTGAATATGCTGGCTTACTCGCTATTTCTCGTTATCATGCAAGCCGCGGTGAAAGCCACAGAAACGTATGCTTGATCCCGCAGTCTGCTCACGGAACTAACCCAGCTTCAGCTCAGATGTTGAGCTTAAAAGTAGTCGTGGTTAACTGTGATGCGAAAGGTAACGTCGATCTTGCTGACCTTCGTGCAAAAGCAGAAGAAGTGAAAGATAACTTAAGCTGCGCCATGATCACATACCCGTCCACTCACGGTGTATATGAAGAAACCATCAAAGAAATTTGTGACATTGTTCACAATTATGGTGGTCAGGTTTATATGGATGGCGCGAACATGAACGCTCAAGTGGGCGTAACGTCTCCAGGCTTAATTGGCTCTGATGTTTCTCACTTAAACTTACATAAAACATTTTGTATTCCACACGGCGGCGGTGGCCCAGGCATGGGTCCAATAGGTGTGAAATCACATTTAGCCCCTTTCTTGCCAAGCCATTCAGTTATTGGCTTGGAAGCCGGTGGAACGGGTGAAAACCTAGGTACTAACGGTGCGGTTTCAGCAGCGCCATGGGGCAGTGCATCTATTCTTCCAATTAGTTATATGTACATCAAGATGATGGGTAGCGAAGGCTTGAAGAAAGCTACGGAAGTCGCGATGCTTAACGCCAACTACATTGCTAAAAAGTTAGAAGGTCACTACCCAGTTCTTTATAAAGGAAATAACGGCCGCGTTGCACATGAGTGTATTATCGACCTACGTCCATTAAAAGAATCATCGGGTGTGACAGAAATGGATGTAGCCAAACGTCTTAACGATTACGGTTTCCATGCGCCAACAATGAGCTTCCCAGTAGCGGGCACGCTGATGATTGAACCAACAGAATCTGAAGCAAAAGCTGAGCTAGACCGATTCATCGAAGCAATGGTGAGCATTCGCCACGAAATTGCAAAAGTAGAATCAGGTGAATGGGACCCAACGGATAATCCATTACACAACGCACCACATACACTAGCTGATATGTGTGATAGCAACTGGAACAGAAGCTACGACCGTCAATTAGCCGCTTATCCGGTTGATGCTGTCGCTAAAGACAAATTCTGGCCAACAGTGAATCGTATCGATGACGTGTATGGTGATAGGAATTTAATATGTTCTTGTCCGGATTTGGATAGTTATAGGGATTTTGCTGAGTAGTTGACTGGTAACATTATAGTTTGGGAACAGTTCACAAAGTTTGGGAATGCCATTAAAGTTTGGGAATGCAACATTAAAGTTTGGGAAATATTGCCACGAATTTTATGAGAAGGGCCGAAAGGCCCTTTTTTAGGTATTATTAGGTGTCGATCTGTTATTAAGATTGTGACTACTTTTTGAAATGGTGCGCTTTAGTGCACCATTTTTGTTTCCGCATTTTCCAAGTGACTACTTACTATTTTCCATCAATTATCTATTGAACATATTCTCCGGATTCATTCGTCACTTTAATATACGAGTGTCCCATTTGAATTGCTCCTTTGAAGTGGCTTTACCAGTAGCTGCTGCGGATGTTGAAGGATTCATTTTCTTGAAGTCTGATATCATCGATGATCTTCTTCCGACTTAGTAGTCATTAAGTGTTTACTAGTGGTAATCAAACAATAGTTAGCAAAAGGTGATGACTATGAGTAAACACTATTTGTTTACCAAGTGAGGATTCATCGACCGATACAGTTGTCAAACTCTATCCGCTCAAACAGGCAGTTACCTGAAGTTGAGTTTGAGTGTGAAATAACTGCAATGCCCTCGATTAGCGATCACATTAGTTTTTTAAGTGTTGTTACCATAAAGCCCCATTTAGCCATTTTGGCTGACCGTCGCTTGCACGGCAATTGCAGACAGTCGCCGAATTTTATTGGAGGGCTCTGGAAAAAACTTAACACGTTGGAGTTTTGAAAACCCTACAACATCAAAATAAGCCACTTAAGCAGAAAAGAGGACATTATTTGAGATACACTTTTCAGTAATCTAATTTCAATACGATTAAAAATCAGCGCTTAGGTCAACTAACCCTCATGTTTACGACGGTTTTGGCCGCCGTTATTACTATGCCGTAATAGTAACCGCAGAAAAAGTGGTGGCAATTATTATCAAAAAGTTGGTAAGGTATTGAAGATAATAAAGTATAGATAGTTTATTTAATGACGGCATCCCGCTATCGCTATGAAGTCCTCATAAGAAGTTATTATCAATAGCTTTGTAGGTGTAAAATCCTTCATTTTTTTGCGGATGAGGATGGCTATATCGATTTATTGGCGCTCGGCTCTGTTTTAGGTTTAGGCCAGAGGAAAGTCAACTTAATCGTAAATTTTGACTACGTTGGCATGGGCAGTCCATCAGGAGAGCCGTTTGTTGATGTATTCCCGGTAGACGCTGATGGTTTTCCCGACTATATCAATAGCCCCATAGATACTTTAGTAACACCCGCTATGGTTAATCAGGTACCAGTGCATGGGAGAAGTACCTTGTTGTTACTTGGGTTCTTAGCTTTGTTAGGAAGTAGGGTTCAACGCCTAAAAAATAAGACGCGGAGCTAAAAACGCAGTTTTAACCAGTAAATCAAACGATATCGTTAATACTCAAGTGTTTACGGTATCGTTTAACATCAAACTGAATATTTATGGTTGAGGTATTGGCTTTTCGGTTTTGACCGGCTTCAATTTAATAGAGTAACCGCTCTCACTGACTTCCCTATTGTCAATTTCTATATAAAAATATTGGTCAAATCCTGTGTTCAAAGTTGGCTTTGCAACGGCTAACTCAGTACCTTGATTTTCTTCTATTAACACGACAGTTACACGTGCCATTTCACCCTCGTCCTCCACGGTTATTTTTAGAATGTGCCCAAACGTAGTGTCATGGATAAAGGTCTCTCCAAAACTAGCCCAATAGCTTAATTTTCCACTTAAATTATTCTCAGTATCCTCGGATAATGCCGTTCTAATATTATAAATTACCTCAACCAAGGTACCGATTTCTCCATTAGCTTTATCTGAAACCTTTTGAGTACTTTCTCTCATCAAATTACTGTTTAGTGACATGGCAATCACGCTGGCAGAGACCAAGGCGAAACCAAATGCTAATATCAAAGAAATTAAGGTTCTTTTTACTGTAGTCATAGCGGATTTTTCCTGTAAGAGTTGTAATCGTTGAATATTTTGGTTTCCTGTCGTTACAGCGGGGCTGACAAGGTGACTCTGTTGATAAGAGTTTTTTAGCATAAGTTTTGCGAACAATGCTGAATACTCGTTAACACCTGTAATTTCACTAGTTTTTCGATCACATTTAGCTTCAATGTATAGCTGATTAATTGCGGCTAGTTTTCTCACAAATGGATTGAACCAAAAAACACACTGGATAAACCGAGTAACGAATAGCTTCAAATTGTCGTGATTTTTGGCGTGACATTTTTCATGTTGTATCACTAACTCACAAAGCTCATCATCACTGAGTGATTGAGCGACAAAGACTTTGGGTGAGAACACCCCAAGTAAAAATCCAGCCTGAGGTATATCGGTTCTAAACACCGGGATACCATGTTTTTCACTTTCTGGTTTTAAGAACCTTGTTGAATTGTGACCTTGGAGTGCTTTGGTGAAAATATAATGGCGGTAGATAATTCGACAAAAATTTGCTAGTCCAATAACACTGAAAAGCCAGAATAAGTTTGAAAACCAAGGAATCTGCAATTCCGCCAAGTGAATTTCTTGCATCACTTGATTGGAGACTATCATTGGAGTTGCAGATAATAATATTGAGTTTGATATCGTGTTTGGTATTGCGTTGCTTATCAACGAAAATGGGACAATCCAACACAGTAAAGCAATTGCGCTCAGTATATAGTTTAAAGTAACTCTAGCTTTCGCAGAATACACTATGGCTATAACGAGCATTGAAATACAAACGTTGATGGTGAAATATTCAATCATCGTTTTATCTCTTTCTTACGCTCTTTAAGTATTTTCTCTAGATATTCAATATCAGATTCAGTGAGTTCAGTTTCACTTATTATATGAGCAGCTAGTGGCTGACTCTTTCCCATAAAAACACGATCGATAAAATTCTTCACCATCGGTAATCTTGCTTTTTGTTTTTCTAATATTGCGTCATAGAATATTGTTTTCCCCTCTATTTTTGTGCGTTTGATAGCATTCTTTACTTCGAGACGATCAATTATTGTTTTAACAGTAGAGTAGGAGACTTCTCGCTTGGTTTTTATTGATCTATGCATTTCTGGCGCTGTTAGAGTGCCTTGCTCCCAAAATATCTGCATGAGTTCGAGTTCAAAATCGGAAAGTGAAATAGGTTTGCTTAACATTGGTCGCCCGAATTGTTGGTATTTTTTAAGTAGTTGAGATTACACTACAACTGTAGAGATCATGTTAATCTACAACTGTAGAGAATGCAACATTGATTCAGAAGGATGCTTTGATTTTATTCATGCTTACTGCCGCGAGCACAAATCCTCACCAATACCTAAATTATCAAAACAACTCACTGGTTGTGGCGAGGTATTAACTGGGGAGTATTTTATGATTACCGTATCATTTGGAGTTGTGAGTGGAGCTTCAAAATTAGTTTCTCGCGGCACACTAAAAATGGCTTTATTTAGAAGTGCGCCATCACTGTCGACTAAAAATAAGATACTGTCCGACATAATGGCTATACGTTTAATATTCGCCCGTATTGTAAATTGCGAACCGCCTGATTGAGCTAGGTCTGAGCCGGTTTTATTACTTAAAAGTTTGTTCAAACAGGCGCGACGGGCGATTTCTGGGGTCTTTCCGGTAGCAAATATGTCACGGTTATTATAGGCGACCATACCGTAACCTTGTAGATTTCCATTACTGTCTTTTAGAATGCTGACGTACGTAGTAACGCCATTTACGTTATAAGGTTGTGGGTTCGAAGCCATGTAGTCTGCTTCTTGCACCGCTCCTTCCATTAGAGTATAAGAAGAAGAAAAGCAGCCTAATGCGTTTGAAAAGGCCGACCAAAAGTTTCATTCTATTATTGCTAACGCCTGTCAAAACAGTGCCATTTCGTCGGTTGTTGATTGGCTATGGCAACTGCGAAATGAGTCTACCTTAAGTACCTCGTTTTTAAAACGTATACGCGAAGAAGGTGTTCACCCCTCAATTAGCGAACATAAACGTATTTTGCTTGCCCTAGAACAACGTAATCCTGAAAAGGCACGTATGGCAATGAAAGATCATATTGATTTGTATGCCGACCGTCACCTTCATGCCTTTTTTGCCTGATTAGGTAAGCTCGTCATATTGTATTTTTTGCCACATTATAACGGGCTCCAATACGGCATAAGGGGACATATGCCGCTCAAAGGTGTTTACTATTAATTGTAGCAATCCATTAATACTCTTAACCATTCAATCAATTGTTTTTAATTCAGCATAAGAAGAAGTAAGTTGTATTGATTCAGCGGTAGTTTTGACCGACATAGTGTTTAAAGATATCTCGAAGTGAGATGTAGTTACCTTCACATCGCCTTCAAAAGTATTTAAGCCGTTACCAACAGTTTGTGAATTAGACTGAATTTCTGTCATTTGACCATTTGGTATTTGGATTATTACATTTCCAAAATAACGATTAATGCCTGTTTGAGAGTTCACTTCCACCCTTTCTGCCTCGATAAAGAATTTTTCATTAGTTGTTAAACTTTCAAATTGTGGCGGATTTTTTGTGCAGGCAGATAAAAGACTTATCAGTGTAAAAAATCCAACAAATAATGCAAGCGTGGTGAATTTTTTGTAAGGTTTAGCGGCGTTAATTTGGTTTATTCTTTCGCGTATCATATTTTTAGCTCCATGGTTTCCAAACGTCAAGTGCGTTACAAACACTGGCTGTCTTTCAAATGTATTAACCAATGCATGTGCGTACTGTTGTTTGTCAAAGGTGGTTTTATCAAGTAAAACCGCATAGTCACAAGAAAGCTCTTGGTCTTGTTTAAATTTACGTAACGCGAACCAAGAGAGTGGGTGAAACCAATACACACTGGTTAAAACGAGTGCGCATAGATTCCAAAAAATATCACCGCGAGCGTAGTGATGACGCTCATGTGCGATGATGAGTGCCTGTTGAGACGGGTTATAAATTGATTCAAAGTTTGCTGGTAAAATGAGCTTTGGTTTAATAAAACCAAGTAGCATTGGCCCTGTTACCTTTTCACTTTTAAAAATAAGCAACTCATTCTCAACCGTCTCATCAACTCTTTGCTTTAATCTTAGAGGTGAAAGTGACGGGCTTATGCGGAGGTGAAAAAGCAAGTGTGATACAATCATCATTGATAGCACTATCGACACGCCAATAATCCATACGATTAAAAACCAATTTGTACCATCAAACGTAGGCACCACAGATGGAAGTAAAGTAACTTGATAAAAGGGATTGTTCGTGTTTACTTCAGCAATAAACATGTTGTTGATAGGCAACAGCGTGACACCAAGCAACAGCGGCACCAATGCCCACATTTGGTAGCAAAAAAGCGCCCCCATCCGCGACAGCAAGTATTTGCGCAAGAGTAATAAAACAATAAGCGAAATCGTTAGTGGAAAAAGACTATGGGCAATCATGCTAGTCATTTTTATCCTCCCACTCTTGAATTAGTTTCTTCAAATCTTCAATATCGTCCTTTTTGAGGATGTCATGAGAAGCGAAGTTAGCGACTAATGGTGAAACTTTTCCATCAAACATTTTGCTCAAAAAGTGTTGGCATTTGCGCTTCACATAATTTTCTTTTTCAATTAAAGGGGAGTATTTGAATGCCCGGCCGTCCTTCTGATATGAAATGGCTTGCTTTTTTACCAAACGGTTTAGCAAAGTATTGACGGTTTTAGGATGAAACTCTTTGGTCGTGTTCAAACGCTCCAAAATGTCTTTTGCGGTAGCTGGATGAGCGTCCCATATTACGCTTATCACTTCATATTCAGTATCTGATATTTCCGCTTGCATATTATATCTCTTACAATTGTAATACATTAAATATTACACATGTAATAGGTTGTGGCAAGTTTTTTATTTTCGCTAGGACAAAATATAGTGAAGTATCTAATAATATATAAATCAGCAGCTTTTCAAACATCTACCTTCAATTAAGGCCCTATTGTCGAACAGCGCTTTAATAAAATGCTAGGTAGCTCCAAGTTACATATTTTCTGAGTGGACAAGTTGTTCGTCTAGGTTCCTTTGAATTATGAAAAACCGATTGAATATGACAAGATTATCAAAATCAGCAACGGCAGGAAACTGCCCTTTTTTGCCTGATTAGGTAAGCTCGTCATATTGTATTTTTTGCCACATTATAACGAGCTCCAATACGGCAAAACGGGTCATACGCCATTACTATCGATATATTTCATATAGTCATAACGCACCGTAACTGGCCTAAGAACTTCACACTTCAGGTAGATACTGAAGAACCGGAGTTCCTAACGTTGGTAAATCTGGTTTCCCGCCAACGATTCCATATGAATCTTTTAAAATGCCGTTTACTTCTGTGACCTTTTCACTATCAGCTTGTTGAATATAAGCTTCCCGCTTTAAATTTAAAGCTTCAATTTTAACGTTTTGGTTTTCACTAACAGAAAGTATTTTGTCAACATTAGCAATCACGGCGCTATAATTTGCAGATGCTAATTGAGCATGCGCAATCAAAAGTAGCGTCCCATCTTTTGGTTTTGGCTGCCGCTGGGCGACATCAACCATTAAGTCTGTCGCTTTCTCAGGCATGCCCATTTTAATATAAGCCAATGCCACATGATGTTTTAAAAATAGTTCTTTTTCAATGGGCCGATCAGGAAATATATCATCATAGGTCTTAGGGATCTCGTCAAAACGCCCTCGTTTATCTAGTAAATATGCAGTAATGGTAAAGCCCATGATTCCTAACGAGCGCTCTAGTTGATTATTTGGGTGCGTTTTCCTTGTTAAGTTCCACTCAGTCAACGCTTGCAAAACACCGTCTATTGTTTCAGGTTCTTCGCTTTTAGCGTTCTGCGCTGCAAGTAGTAGTTTGTCGATTAGTCCGTTATACATTTCATCGTCACGATAGAGAGCGTTCTTTGCACGATGATTTTGTTCACTATCTATTTTAATAGCTTTGTTTGCCGGTGTGTTTTCTTGATAACTGACTGTAGCTGCAACAAAGCTACTCATGCCTAGTGCAATGAAAAGAACGACTAGATACTTAGATTTCATTTGATGCTCCTTGCTCAATGTTTGTAATCTTTTAATATTGAAATTTTTGCTATTTTTTATTGTCACCGTTGCTAAATGATTATTGGATGATTTCACTTCCGTGAGAAAGATTTCGGCCAAATCACGGGGATAGTCTCCGTCCAATTGTTCATTGCATTTCTCATCGCAACTGAGCTCTATTTGCTCTCTCGCAACCTTCGACAGTGTTCGCACCACGGGATTCCACCAAAACAGACGTTGCATGAAGGCAAGACACCACATCCACATTGTATCATTTTGCAGTATATGATTGAGCTCGTGAGTAAGGATCGTCCTAGTTTTCGCATCATTTTGATAGCTTGGATTGAGCCAGACAATTGGCTTGGTAAAGCCTGTGGACATAGCTACACCACAATTATTTAATAAGCGTATTGGCACCCCATGGCTTTTTAAAGCATTGTTATGCCAAAGACTATTATCTTGGTGGGAGTGCTTCGTCCAGAGCTGAAGTTGAGTGCGATAATTCACGATATCTTTGATGAACAAAACCATACCAGCAGCAAATACAAACAATAAAACTGAGATATCCGCGACTAGCGCTTGTATGACGTTTTTAATGGTATCTATTACGGAATTTTCTGATTGCGCAACGGATATGAGGTTGCTTTCCGTTTGCAATGCTCCGGTATTTTCAAGCCAAAATAGTGGAATAATCGTGTCTATATCAATAGGACGAATTGCATCTGACACTATAGTAATAGTAGATACTAGATGCCAAGGAATGAGCCAAGCTATTAAAGCCGTAAGCGCTACGTAAAAACGTATTCTTGCAGGTGAATTCTTCAATAAGACTAACACCAAAAATGCGATAAAGCTCAGGATGAAATTTGTTACAAAGTAATCTGCCATATCTACTTCTGCGCCTCGTTTTTTCGTTCGGCGATAAATTTTTCTAAATCCAGAATGTCCTCTTCAGTCAATTTGTCACTGTTAATTAAATGAGCCATCAAATGGCTTGTATTCCCATGAAAAAATCGCCTTACCAAATCTGGAATTAACCTCTTAGATATATCTTCTTTTTTAATATTCGCGGAATACATAATAGAACGCCCAACCAGCCGATCACGATGTATCGCTCCTTTTTTTTCAAGACGATCAATAATCGTCTTTACGGTGTTGTATGCAACCTTTTTATCCTCGCTCACCCATTTGTGTATAGCTGGTGCTGAGCTAGATCCTTCATCCCAAAAAAATTGCATTACATCCAATTCGAATTCACTTAATTTCATATTGTATAGCGCCTTATAACTACATTTGTAGTAGCTAGTTACTACAAATGTAGTTATTGCTCCCGACTTTGTCAAGAACTTTAACAAAGAGAACTCAACGGCTCCTATTGAGAGATCACGTTCCAGTCACGTTTTATTCAATCGTATAACTATAATTCGCTCATAATGGAAGTCGTTAGTAAAAACAACTATGACCGCTAACTGCCCAAAACGGTCTATCATGCATCAGGTTCTCAAGAGTAAAAAACTTATACTAATTTGCTCGAAATTTTAATAGTCTATGTTGTCTTTAGGCTCACAGAAACTTTTCAGAGAACTTTTGCTCAACAGCTGCAAAAGAAGCAGCTCGGTCTATCAAAACCCAACCAATACCAGTTGTTTTTATCATAGACCAAATAAAGTATTAAACAGAAATAAAGGAAATAATTTATTGAAAATAACATTAAAAATGTAATAGTTATAATTTACAATAAAATCAATAGGGTAGAACATGTTGCATGTAACGACGTATATTTAATTTATGATAAACTTTAGTGATTTTAAGTGTTTAACCAAACCAGATATTCATAATATTATCGATTTAGCAGAAAAAGCTAAGAACTCAAGGTCAATTAGCACGGGTACTAAATCAAATTTGAGTGTTAAAAGAGCGACTCTTGAGGAACTGGATCTATTAAATAAGCTAAAAGGGATGACATTTCAAAAGCGGGTAGAAGTTTGCGCTCTCATGTTATTAGGCCGATCTACAAAAGAAGAAGACACTGAGCCAGTTAGTTTTAAAGACCTCATTGAAGAGTCTGAGCGGGTCGGAAAAGAAGGTATTGTTCATTATTTATTTGAAAAGCCATTAGACGATTATCTCAGGGACGGTCTACTGAAGACGTTTCCCTAATGATTGGCAATCGACCTAAGGTGATCGTGCTTTGCTGGTATCGTTGTAACTACCACCTTAATTAAAGCACCACACTAGCGTTTAAAAGTTCGTGACATGTAATTAGTGCAAGTATAAATATCAGCGCTCAAATATATACTATATTGAGTTTTCGGCACTTTTTGCACGCTACTACTTTTGGCTTATTTCGAATTCTAATTTAAAATATTACAGACCAAGGTAAAAACAAGTTTGATATGAGGCTAAATCATGTTCAATACAACTCAAAAACAAATACTTCGCGGTGTGAACGTTGCTAAGGTTGATGTGCTTGCTAAACGTTTTTCAGTCAGTATAGAGGAAATGGCTAATATTTTGGGCGTTTCTCCGCGCGTGTTACAGAAGAAAAGCGCAGGAAAAACACATATCCTAGATAAAAATCTTTCTGAAAGGTGTATAAATCTTGATAATTTATTCAATCTTGCTGTCAATTATTTCGGGTCTGAAAATAGTGCATCATTGTGGTTTCGTAACGAAAATATAGGACTCGGTTCGGTGACACCATTTTCGCTTTGTGAAACATTTTTTGGTATGCAATGTGTGGAAAATACTATCATTAAATTGACGTATGGGATGACTGCCTAGCCCAAGCTGACTGAAGCGCATATTCCCTTGTTGGGATCTAAACTGTATCCCAAACTTTATCTTGGTGTTAGTGATTATAAATATCAGCTCCCAACGTCGTATTATATTTACCAAGTGCACAATATTACCGAAATACTAATCCTCTAATAGTTGCAACACTCCGCATTCTTTCACCTTATTATTGTCATTGCAGGCCTCAACCATTTCCGCAAGGGTGGACTTCAACTCATTAAGTTCAGCTATTTTCTGGGATACCTCAACCATG